>DNHN01000020.1 GCA_003485825.1 Bacteroidota bacterium
CTATTTCCGGTGAATATACAGTAACCTATAAAGACAATAGCTATCTGCTAAAACCAGCTAACGCAGACAAGGCAAGTGTAGAAAATACGTTTACAGCACTCGCTACTGCATTGGCGCTGGGTGCCGAAATAGAGCATCTATTGGCTAAAGTATCCTTACTTCCTACGATAGATATGCGACTGCAGCAGGTAGAGGGCATGCAAGGGAATACCTTAATCTTAGACTTTTATAACTCTGATTTTCAGTCACTTGAAATTGCTTTTGATTTTCTGAAACAACAAAATACCCAAGAAAAAATAACTGTAATACTCTCCGATATATTGGAAAGTAACCAAAGTGCCGCCCAACTTTACAAAGACGTAAATACTGTTTTACTAAAAAATAAAGTAAGCCAACTGATCGGTATTGGTAAAGAGCTGTCAAATGCTCAAAGCTTGTTTAAGATGCCAAGTACTTTTTATCCAGACACCGCTTCATTCCTAAAACAACATCCCGTATACGAACTCAATAACGAATGTGTGCTATTGAAAGGGGCGCGTGTATTTGAGTTTGAAAAAATAGCGGAACGACTTCGAAAAAGAACACACCAAACCTACCTAGAAGTGAACCTAAGCAGAATGCAGCACAACATAGACGCCGTAAAAGCGAAGGTAGGGAAGCAAACCAAAGTGATGGCTATGGTAAAAGCACTGGCATACGGTAGTGGTGATTACCAAATAGCCAAACTGCTAGAAACAAATAAGATTGACTACCTCGGGGTAGCGTACACTGACGAGGCTACCAAGCTCCGTTCATCTGGAGTATCTACGCCCATAATGGTACTAAATCCAGACCTTACCGATCTCACACCGTACCTAGATTTTCAGATAGAGCCTGTCATTTACTCATTTGATAGTCTGTCTAAGGTTCAAAATAAAGATATAAAAATACACTTGGAGTTTGATACCGGAATGCATCGTCTTGGTTTTGACACCTCGGATCTTCCTCAGCTTTTAACAGCGCTAAAAGCTGAAAATGCTCCTACTGTAGTCTCTGTGTTTAGTCACTTAGCCTCCTCGGATAATGAGGAGATGGACTTCTTTACCGCACGGCAAATAGCAGTCTTCACAGAATTAACCGAAGGACTTGCATCTGGATTAAATACGACACTCATAAAGCACTTATCCAATACTGCGGGTATAGAGCGTTTTCCGGATGCACGTTTTGACATGGTAAGACTCGGCATCGGCCTATATGGCATATCTGCCTCTGCCGCTTCTCGTAACCTACTGCCCGTAAGCACATTCAAGTCATACATCACCCAAATACGCACTGTTTCTGCTGGAGAGGGTGTCGGTTATGGACAGCATGATAAGTCTGACCACGACCGAAAAATAGCCATAGTAGCCGTGGGATATGCAGACGGATACAATCGACTTTTTAGCCAAGGAACCGGCTCGTTTTTGATACATAATCAAGAAGCTACAGTAGTAGGAAATGTATGTATGGATATGACTATGTGCGACGTTACAGCTATAGAATGTGAAGAAGGAGACGAAGTTCTTATCTTTGGCGATATGCCTCGAGTAGAAACCCTAGCCAAACAGATAGGCACGATACCTTATGAAATACTTACGAACGTAAGTGAACGCGTAAATAGAGTTTTTTACCAAGAATGACCAAAGAAGAACTCATACAAGGCATCGCTTCTGGGGACTCCAGAACACTGAGCAAAGCCATCACTCTAGCAGAGAGCACACTCGCCGAAAAGCGAGACCTCGCTCTAGAGGTGATAGCGCACTTCGGACCTCAAGACGATACCTACAGAATAGGAATAACTGGAACTCCGGGCGCAGGTAAGAGTACATTTATAGAAGCGATAGGAATAAAACTACTCCAAGACCCAACCCGAAAAATAGCCGTACTAAGCATAGACCCAAGCAGTGGTAAAACACATGGAAGTATACTGGGTGATAAAACGCGTATGAATAAGCTCAGTGCACACGAACGAGCATACATAAGACCAACCTCTAGTGGCTCTCAACTGGGTGGGCTGGCCAAAAATACACGACTAGCCATGCTACTGTGTGAAGCTGCTGGATACAACACTATACTCATAGAAAGTGTAGGCGTAGGCCAAGGGGAAACTGAGGTGGCACAGCTTACAGATCTTTTCACACTGGTGCTAAACCCTGGTGGCGGAGACGAGCTGCAAGGAATCAAGCGAGGAATCATGGAGATGGCGGACATCATCGTAATAAATAAAGCCGATGGAGATGCAGAAAGGCAAGCCAATCTTACTGCCAAAGAGTACAGTATGGCGTTACACTTGATGCCTACTTCGACTCCATTCAGCATAGGCTCAAATAGCGGATGGATACCCAAAGTAATAACAGCATCTGCTATAACGAACAAAGGAATTGATGTCTTTTGGGAAAAGGCTTTTGACTTTGAAAAAACGGTAAGCCAAAACTCATGGAAAGAAACTCATAGAAAGGAACAAATGCACTACTGGGCTCGTAAAAGTGTACAAGACCTACTCCTATCCAAGCTAGACCACTATGAGAAGGCTATAGTTAAAGGACTAGAAGAAGGGAAGCTGCCCGAAGAAATAGCTAAAGAGATAGTGGAATAGAAAGGTTATTACAGCCCAATGCAACATTTAGGAAACTCCGTGGTCTATTTAAAACGATATATTTGACGAACCTTATGAAAAAGCTTATACCCATTTCCCTTCTACTTTTACTCTCTATAAGTGCCAAAAAATCATATGCGACTCATATAGCTGGGTGTGATATTACCTACGAATGTGTAGACACTCTTAAGTTTGAGTTTTCCCTAACTTGGTACAGGGACTGTAGAGGAATAGCCTTGAATAATGCAGGACAAATTACAATCCGGTGTGGTTCAACAACAAGAAGCTTCGCACTGACTCTTAGCAGCATTACAGACATCACACCAATTTGTCCCACAGCTTCAGCTGGATGCAATCCATCCAATACTGCACGTTCTGGAGAGGGAATAGAAAAGCATGTGTATAAAGGAATTTTAGATTTTAATACCACACCGCTAAGCTCTTTAGCCTCCTGCTCTGGAAACGTGATAGTAGGCGCAAGTATTAATGTTAGAAACAGCGCTATTACTACTGGACCAAGCGGAACAACGCTTTACAATGACGTAGAAATTGATTTGCAAAAAGCGCCTACCAACTCTTCTCCTCAATTTACAAATGACGCAGTTGGTATATTCTGTTGTAACCAGCCTTTCTTTTATAATTTAGGGGCGAGTGACACTTCAGATCTCGATTCATTGAGTTATCGCTTTGCGCCAGCCAGAACTGGGTATGGTCGGAATGTAACCTATTCTGGTTCGTTTAATTACCAGAGACCAATTACGGCATACTACCCTGGTTCCCTATCGTATCCGTACAATAACCCTAGTGCTAGTCCACCTATAGGAATATATCTAGACCCTTTAACTGGAGATTTTATAGTTACCCCTACGAACTGTAGTGAGGTAGCAGTGGTGGTCATAGAAGTGACTGAATGGCGAAATGATACGAATGGCGTAGCCCAAATAATTGGAAAAAGTACTAGAGAAATTCTGGTAATAGTAAAGAGTTGTCCTAACAACAATCCGCCTGAGATTGATGGTCCGTTTTCATATAGCGTATGTGAAGGTGATCAACTCTGTTTTAATATTACCACAGATGACGCTGTCTTTGTTCCACCTCCACCAAAAAGTTCGCCAGCTCCTGATACAACGCAGCTTTTTTGGAATAATGGAATTCCTGGAGCTACATTTACCATAACAAACCCTGCTGCATTACACAAAACTGGTAGATTTTGCTGGACACCGCCTCATGGTTCTGCAAGCGCTCTACCTTATACATTTACTGCACGTGTGGAAGATAATGCTTGTCCATTAAAAGGAGAAGCCAGTAGAATGTTTATCGTCAGAGTAAAAAAACGAGCTGAATCTCAACTTACTATAACCAAGATATCCAACGACCTCTATGTAGTCGAAAATCAAATTGATTCTACGACATTTAAAGGCAACCCTTCTTACCTCATAACAGTATTAGATAGCACAGATGTTCTCATAACTGATACCAACATTGTTAAGTTTAATTCAACGAATTCTATTCTTACTACTCGACATAAAGATACCGTTCGTATAAATAGAAACACCATCTTTCATATAAAATCTACGATTAACAACAGTCCGTTCAATTGTCCCGGAGTCTCCTATGATACGTTACAGGTAGATTCAGTATTGCAGACCATAATCGATTTTGCTGATGATACGCTCATATGCGCAGGCACCTCTGTTATCCTCAACACTACTACCACATATGCTAAAGGTATTCCTAGCTATCAATGGTACGAGAATGACACTACCCTTTTGACTGGAGACACTTTATCTTCTCTTGCTCTGCTTGATTTACCGAGGTTATTAGATAACTCCTATACCGTGAGAGTCACAGATTCTACTGGCAAAATCAATCAAGATAAAATTAGAATACGAACCAAAGGCAATTTTGATAATGACTTCGAGAAAAGCTATTCTACATGCTTGGGAGATAGTATCGTCTTAGAGCTAGATTCCATATTTAGCAATCTCCTATGGAGTGATGGGAGTACAGATTCTCTGCGTAGCTTTTCTAAAGGAGTTAGTCCATGGGTAAGCTACAGTGATTCATTTACCTGTGAATACGCAGACACTCTGACTATAATAATAAACCCATTACCCGTGACACACCTAGAAGATAGCAGTACATGTGAAGCCAGCATGACCCTATCTGCTGGCACATTTGCAAGCTATGCCTGGAATGTTGGCCTTAATAATGAGACCATCACCATAAACACAACAGGCGATTATGCTATTTTAGTTACCGACTCTAATGGGTGTCAAAATAGAGATACTGCATATATAACCATTTGGAATGCACAAGAAGTAGATCTAGGAAATGATAGTTCACAATGTGATGGATCCATAACTCTAGCAAATAACACTATGAGCTCACAAGTTTGGAGTACGGGTGCCACCACATCATCAATTTCAGTAAATAGTACGGGTGAGTATAGCATCCTTACTACGGATTCCAATGGATGCCAAAGTAGGGATACCATAAACATAGACATATATACCGTGCCTTATCAAGACTGGGCGGATACCATAACATATTGTAGTGATACTGCGGTACTACTGACGAGCAAGTCTTTTGACACATACCTCTGGAGCACTGGGGATACTACTCAAAGTGTGTCTTTAAACACTGCTGGAATGTATTCTCTATACTTTGAAGATAATCAAGGATGTTCTAATACAGATTCGGTATATGTGAATATTTATAGTCTTCCAAATATAGAATTGGGTAACGACACTGCTTTTTGTGGCGATAGCCTTTTACTAGCTCTTGCCCCAGGAAACAGCTACTCATGGAGTAATGGTGATACACTTAGCTACACCACAATCAGCACCTCTGGTGATTACTCGATAAGCGTAACGGACTCTAACGGATGTAGCTCTTCTGATACCGTAAATATTACTTTTAATAGCAATACCAATGTGCCTGTACTTACTAAAATAGGTGACAGCATAGCGTCTAGCCTTACTGGTACACATTTTTGGTTTATAGACAACGTGGCAACTTCAGATGCTAACACTAGTGTAATAGCTATAAATGGTAGAATCGGAAGCTTTACTGCCGTGTATCAAGATACCAATGGATGTATATCTGATACCAGTAATAGCATCGTAAAAACCGCTGGTCTTGATAGACTTACCAACTCTCCGCTGAGAGTTTATCCCAACCCTACCAATGGGCACGTAACTATAGACGCTGCAGGACTTGGCATCATACAAAGTGTAACACTCTACAATAGCCAAGGCCAACTGGTAGAAAACACCCATAGCATCAATGGGTCAAAAGCCGTGCTTCAATGGACAACAAGAAGCGGTGTATTCTGGATAACGGTAACAACCGATAAAGGCACGTATAGAGCTGAGGTGGTGAATGTGAGGTAGACTAAGAACCTCAGTTCGATTGTTATTTTAGACTCAGGTTAAGACCTATTGTCCCTCGCAGACTTCTAACGTCGGGAATACAAACCCCGAGGATGGGTCAATCTGATCTTCGAATCTACAGGGCGAACACAAGTACTTTTCGCTAAGAAGAATGCTTACTTCACCTGTTATTTCAAAATCACCATCTGTAGCATTGTTACCCTTTATTTCGTACCTATACACACCGTCTTTGCATGCATCACCGTCTTGGTCTGTACCATCCCAACTTGGATTTTGCTCGTCTGCCGTAAAAATTACATTGTTTCTTTTACAAACCTTAAAACTGGTCATAGATATTCCATTTACAATTGGACGGAATAGGTCATTAAGACCATCCCCGTTAGGTGTGAATGCACTAGGTATAAAAATAAGTGCCGAGTCTTGGTTGAAGTTACTGGGTGAAATTTGTATCGTGTTGTTTTCGCAAGAGTCCGCTATTTTATCCTTTTTACAACTACCAATAACACATAGAACGCTTACTACTAAGATAGATTTTAGAGACATTTGCATACTCCAGGAATATAGAAAATTTCCACCTAAGAACAAATGACGTTTCCGAATACTAAAAAACCTACTTTTGCACCAATTTAAAAAATTTGAAAAAATGATCATCGGCGTACCTACAGAAATCAAAAACAATGAAAATCGTATCGCTCTTACTCCAGGTGGAGCTTTAGAACTAACTAAACGTGGCCATACCGTTTATGTCCAGAAAAGCAGCGGTATAGGTAGCGGTTTTAGTGACCAGATGTATATAGACGCTGGCGCACAAATACTAGATACCATAGAGGAGATATACGCTATCGCCGAAATGATTATGAAGGTAAAGGAGCCGATAGAGTCTGAGTATAAGCTTATCAAAAAAGACCAGTTAGTATTTACCTACTTCCACTTTGCAAGTCACAGACCACTTACAGATGCCATGATAGAAAGCGGTTCTGTATGTCTCGCGTATGAGACTGTAGAAGCAGCTGACAGAAGCCTACCTTTACTCATACCTATGAGTGAAGTAGCTGGTAGAATGGCTGTTCAGCAAGGGGCTAAATACCTAGAGAAACCAATAAAAGGAAAAGGAGTATTGCTAGGCGGAGTACCAGGTGTAACTCCTGGAAAAGTTCTTGTAATAGGAGGTGGAGTAGTAGGAACACAAGCAGCTAAAATGGCTGCAGGACTAGGTGCTCAAGTAACTATACTGGACTTAAGTTTAACAAGACTTAGGTACTTGAATGATGTGATGCCAGCAAACGCAGTTACTCGTTTTAGTAACGAGATGAATATACGTGAACTTATACCACATATGGACCTCATAGTAGGTGCAGTGCTCATTCCGGGTGCTAAAGCTCCAAACCTCATCACTAGAGATATGCTAAAACTAATGTCTCCAGGTACAGTAGTGGTAGATGTAGCTGTAGACCAAGGTGGATGTATAGAAACGTGTAGACCTACTACGCACGAGGATCCTACTTATATCATAGACGATAAAGTTCACTATTGTGTAGCGAATATGCCAGGTGCAGTACCATACACCTCTACCGTAGCGCTTACCAATGCGACTCTTCCATATGCTATACAATTAGCCAATAAAGGGTG
>DNHN01000125.1:0-1436 GCA_003485825.1 Bacteroidota bacterium
TCTTCATTATATTTGCAGTATGAAAGCTAAGAAAAAAAAGCCTTTTAAAAGATCTACAGATGTAGACTTTAGCTCCCCCTACTCTGGTGCTGTAGGAAAGAGCAAGAGGAGAGAAGTTGCAGACAAGGTTTATAACTCTAAGGCAACCCCTGAAGAACGACAGCTTGGGTCGGAACTTACCCAAGACACGGAAGGCAACTTCATTAGAAGAACCAGGCTGAGCTCTCCAGCTAGTTATAAAAATGGTGGGGGTATAAGAAAGAAAGCCCGACAGATTGCTCGCCACGCCGTAGAAAGACGCAAGCTTATTGCCAAGCAATTAAAGAGAGACAAAGATCCTGGAGCTAAAGAAGCCATGAAGGACATGAGGTCAGACAGGAAGAGAATTAAGAATAACTATATACAGACTCGTAAGGAGATCAAGAAATATATTAAATCTAAGAAGTAGTATATTTGTCTTATGATACCGAACAAAAAAGAACTAGGGTTGGCTAAATTGGCTAAAGGAGGACAAGGAGCTTCTAAAGTTGAGGACCTGCTAGAAAAGCTTTCCGACTACAAGAGAAATCAGTACGGAAACAAGTATGGAGCGGGTGGTAAGTTTGAACAAGGCGGTGAAGTAAAAGGCGATGGGTACAGCATTAAGATTGCAGGACAATACGCTGTAGGATCTATTAAGACAATCCCCGATTCTGGTCAACAGTACGTTTCAATGGAGCTGCCTGACGGAAAGGTTGTACCTGTGTTCGGAGACTGGGAGAGCTACGGCAACCCTAACAGAGAAGGATTGATTGAGGACATGGATTATAGGATCTTTCCATTGGGAGACGGAACATATTCATTAGATGCTGGAGAGATGGAGAGCGAAATGATGAGAGACGACAGCAGAAAGGTGGCTAGAGAGGCTCAAGGCGGACAAGGAGCTTCAAGAATGGAAGATCTTATGGAAAAGCTAAGTGACTATAAAGGAATGGGACAGTCTCCAAACGGAAGAATGAGACCATACAAAAGACAATGAGGAAAGTAACAGATCCTAAAAAGAAGCTTGATAGTTATTCTGGTTGGACGACTGAAGGTAAAACAGCCAAAGAGGCTATTGCATTAGCCAGAGCAAAGTCTCACAATATGACAAACAAGTTAGGCCCAACCACTGGTAAGGCTAAACACAAGTTAGTTGCTATTACAGACCCAAAGACCAAGAAGACCTTTTATAGGGTTTACTCTAACAGGTAGTGGGTAGTAAGAACTACTTCAATCCGAGGCTTAAGCGGATAAACCCTGCGTATATTGCAGAGAAAAATAAATTCAATGAAGTTAAGCAAAAAT
This sequence comes from Bacteroidota bacterium, assembly GCA_003485825.1. Taxonomy (GTDB): domain Bacteria; phylum Bacteroidota; class Bacteroidia; order NS11-12g; family UBA9320; genus UBA9320. The sequence goes on from DNHN01000125.1 coordinate 1,327, forward strand.
CTAACGCTAAGAGAAGTGGTGAAGTCCAACACCGCGACAAGAAAAGGGATTGACAACACCCCTGACCAGTGGGCAATTAATAACCTACAGGCTGTAGCGGACCATATCTT
>DNHN01000125.1:1564-3294 GCA_003485825.1 Bacteroidota bacterium
GATATAGACGCCGATATGTATGGGAAGGTCACTAACTCTCAGATATTCGACTTCATCAAGAAGAACCTAGAGTGGGATCAGATGATCTGGGAGTTCGGGGATGACGAGAACCCTGCCTGGGTACACGTATCATTTAAAGAGAGTGGGAAGAACAGAAAGCAGATCAAGCGAGCCTACCGAGACAGTAAAGGGGTTTATTATAAAGTAATATAATGGCAAAGCAATTAAACAACTACGCTCCAGAAGAAGGTAACGTAAAACGCCCAGGAGTACATGCTAAGACCAAAACATCTAGCAATAAAACAAGCAAGAACTACAAGAAGAAGTATCGAGGTCAGGGAAAATAGGATTGTGTATATTCGCGGTCCTAAATTTTTTATTATGCGCGAAAAAGAAGAAGACTTCAACGTAGATTTCCTAGATACAGAGAGAGTTAAAAAGACCGAAGAGAAGGTTAAGACTGGTAAGATCGTGTGTGACATCCATGCACCAGAGGGCTGCGAAAACTGTAGCGGTTAAATTCACTATCTTTGCTTCATGTTAGGATTAGGAGTAAATAAAACGGGAGCGTTGAGTGTTGAGAGCGCTACCCCCACTATAGCCTTAGCTGTCGTAACTACAGAAGACACTCCAACAGCTTCTTCGTCGGGAACTGCAACCCTAAGCGGATCTTATACTGGACCAGATGTAACTCAAGTGGGATTTGATTTTGGAGTTAACGTGGCAGGCTTCAGTGAGGTAATAGGCACTGACACTTCAGGTACTATTACAGCAGATGTGTCTAATCTCGGAAGCCTTACTGAATACAGCTACAGGGCATACGCTAAAAACTCAAGAGGAAAAGCCGTAGGACCTATTTATACCTTTACTTCAGCAGGAATAATAGCCGCTGCTGGGTCTCCTTTCCATAACAGCTATGGATCCACACCACTTTACGACCTAGAGTTTAACTCTACCAACGGAACTTACGACTTTGTGTCTACTTTTTATGGTGGCAACACCCTTTCTAATATATCTCGTATTGCATCTATAACTGATGAAAATGGGGTAACTAAGCAGAACGTCATGAAAGTGCAGGTCTCTAATACTGGAACTTTTGGCCACATCTATGCCCATAGTCCTAACACCGAACTAGAAACTGTATTTACTCACGAGAACGGTAACCTTTACTACTTGAGCTATGCTGTTGAGATGTATGTTTTTATCCCCTCTGCTAACTCTCATATAGAAACCCTCGGACCGTTTCAGTATGGTGATGGCGCATCACTGTCTTTTACAAATTTTTCTGTGGGCAACAGCGCTATTTCGGAATATGAGGTCTCTGATGTAGGGTCATGGAAAAGGGTTTTGTATTGTACCGACGCAGCCTTTAGCACATCGTTTGGACTACGAACTAGAGGGGAAGGTGATGACATTTCAAGCACTTTCTTTGGCCTCGGTCTTGCCACCCCTGACCAGACAGCTCCTGGCGATATAGTTTACGTTTCAGATATAAAAATATATCAAAGAGAAACCGAGGTCGGCTCTTAAAGAGAGTTGTAAAATCTCTGCACCGCCAGCCTACCTTTCTGTGTCATTGCATAACGAACTCTGTAGTTAAACTTAGTTTCATCACGGAACAAGTGATCCTCTAATGTCTGAGACGGCGTAAGCTTATCGAAGTGCTTGTATAGATAACCACTAGATACAAGAGGGTAGATCATCCTGTCAGCCAGGTTCTTCTTGTACAT
>DNHN01000357.1 GCA_003485825.1 Bacteroidota bacterium
CGAAGACTACAAAAGATTGCTAAACACTTACAAAATAACGCACGCTGAGGTTTCTGACGGTAGTATTGAAATATCGGAAGAAGAAAAGTGCGGTTACATCCGCTCTTTGGCTAAAGATTTCACAGTACTGAGTGAAGTAGGATCTAAAGATGCTGAGAAAATAATACCTCCGTATAAGTGGATAGCTATGATGAAGGCAGAAATAGAAGCAGGTGCTTGGAAAGTAATCGCTGAAGCCAGAGAAAGCGGTACCGTAGGTATCTTCAGAAACTCCGGCGAAGTGCGCTCAGGACTCATAGAGGAAATACTCCAACACATTCCACTAGAGACTATACTATGGGAAGCACCTCAAAAAGTACAGCAAGTATGGTTTATGAGTCTATATGGTCACAATGTAAACCTAGGAAACATAGCTCCTAACGAAGTAATTCCTTTAGAGACACTAAGGTTAGGTCTGCGTGGAGACACCTTTAGTACATGGCTATAAGCCCAGCTATAACTCAAAAAAAACTAAAAAGCCCCAGAATAAATTATTCTGGGGCTTTTTTATCTTCATTCAGATAAAAACTATTAATCTTCTACTATTTCTCTTCGTATGAGTGTAATGTCCAACGGTGTCTTGCCGTCGTCCTCTGCTGGACCTTGATATCCTAAGGTAACAATATAAGTGCCACTCGCTGGCACCCTGAAACTTAGTTGCTCTGTGCGTTCATCATCTCCTGCTATGGGTTTCATCTGTATATCATACACCTTAACAAAGGTTTCTATATTAGACTCAGAAATATCTATGTTAAATATGTAGTCAAACCCTTTCTCCGCAGGAAACTCATATTGATAAACGTTTTTTTCTTGAAGTTCTATAACCTGACTACGTACGAACTTCCATTGTACTGAAGGATTAATCTCTACCACTTGGGCTACTGCTGACTGAACAGTTAGCAGACCTATAAGTACAAGTACTCCCTTAAATAACTTCTTCATTTTCATCTTTACGTTCTTCGCTCAATCCTTTTTCTTTTAGACGGGTAAGCTGCTCCAAGCGTTGCCTAAAATCTTCACAAATTGAAAAAATATTGTACACGTGCTTATTTACCAGTATATCTTTATGTTTCATTCTCGTTCCTATTAACTCTGCCTAAGATACGAAAAAAAGCTAAGAATGGTGTCTATTTTTGATGTATTCAGATAACTTAGAATAGAGGCTTTGGAGCTCTTCATTATCTAGCATCTCTAAATGTTTATCTATCACTGCATTATCGCCACGCATAGCTGGACCAGTCTGCCACACAGCAGGCTCACCTTTTTTTAACCTAAGTGCGGTCTCTTGTATAATCGGGAGTAAATTATCAAACTCCAAGCCTTGCTTTACTAAATAGTCGTTTGCAATGGTATACATAGCGTTCGTGAAATTATTAGCAAACACGGCCGCTAAGTGATATTCCTTACGCTGAGTGGAGTTTACCTCCCTTACCCGATTACTGATAGAGTCTGCCAAGTCGTGTAGCTTAGACTTTACGCTATCGTTACTCCATTCTATAAATAATGGCACCTCCAATATATCTTTCACCTCTTCCTTACGAAGACTTTGTAAAGGATAAAGCACACCATAATTGCTGGAGTATTTAGCCAATATATCCATCGATACCGGCCCTGAAGTATGACATACTATTGCATTCATTCCTCCCGGGACATCTTCTAAAATTTCATAATACGATTCGTCACTGACACATAAGATCACAAAATCCGAATCTTTGTACATCTCACTCGGTGTATCACCGTAGTATGCGCCGAATTTGCTTGCTAGCTCTTTGGCGTTAGCTACATTTCTGCTAATCACCTGATTGATACTGTGCCCTGCCTTGTCCAGTGCGTGTGCTAAATTAGTGGCTACATTTCCACTTCCTATGAAGGTAATCTTAAACCGCATTTTTGCGAAGCTCTAGTCGATTCCAAGTAGCTATTCCGAAACCAACGACCATCATCACGGTACCTAGCCATAAGAAGTTAATGTAAGGAAATACAATCGCCTTCATCACGATAAATTTAGGTTGAGGAGTCGTTTCTGCAATTTCCAGCACGGCTGTAGGACTCCCGTTTTCAGAGGGTCTCACTTCAAACCCGAAACGCAATCCTGCTTCAGCTACTTCTTCTCGTATACTAAAGTACGTATTGGCGTTAATCCCAAAAATAGGATTCGCTTCCAGCATTGTTTTCCCTCTTTTTATCTTGAGATTAGCCTTTGCCAGCGTCGTATTCTTCAGTCCAATGCTTTTGCCATCTCCTTGCTCCACTCCTGTAAAGTAAACCACGCCATTTGCAGTAATGATACTGTCTCCTTTCTCTATCGTAAATTCTTTTACGTTTTGCCATGAGATACTATCATCATTCGGCTTAGGCAGCGAGGTGATGTGTGTGTACACATCATACGTAAGGTAATGACGCGTATCTGGGTTAGGTAGTATTCCTCCCATGTCCTCGTTGATCTGGGTGTTCGGCAAAAGTGTAAACTCTTCTAATCCATCGATAGACTTATAGTTCACCTTAAAGTAGATATCCTCTCCACTCGCACTATCTCCTTGATACGTTACCTGAAAATCTCCTAGTCGAGTAGGCTCGTCCTTGATAAGAAGCATGTTTTCTCTACGCGCTTTCTCATCAAAATTACCCATCTGACCACTGAAGTCTGCAGTAATGACCTGCTTCTTTGCACTACTCACTAACACACCGAGAAGCATCATACCAAATCCAATATGTGCTATGGATGATCCACTGAGTTTAAACTTTCGCACACTCAGTAGTATGTAAGCCAAGTTACCTACCATCGCAAAAATACCGGCAAGCATTAGTATTACGTGCATTGGATTCGTAATCCCAAAAAGGAAAATCCCTCCCATTGTCAAGACTACCGCTATCGCCGCAGTAATTAGTATTTCTTTTGACAGTTTGGACTTATCCGGTGTACTTCGGTACCTAAAAAACTGTGAGACAGCCATAAGAATTGCTATCACTATAGCAATAGGCATCTGGTACATGTTGTAATATCCAATTACATCCTCAGGCGGCACTAAATTAGTGCCAAAAATCTTATTAAACACTGGCTTAGAGGTGCCCACAAGCACTTGCACGGCACTCAGCACGAGCATCAATGAACCTATAAACATCCAAAACTCTCGACCCGTAATATCGTCTTCACTCGCCTTATTGGTGATGTTTTTATTTAGATTAAATACGAACCAAGCTAGGCCTACAATACTGAGAATCAGTAATGGATAAAAACTTAACTTGGTATAGAATGGCAGAAGCAGTACTAAAATACTTACAGGTATAATGATATACCACCGTTTTCGAGCACCTTCTGTCACTGCTATGATAGGCAGCCAGATAAAGAGAACCACGAACTGCATGAGTTGCCCGGCTAAACCTAAGTCAGTAAATGCGTGTACTGACGTATCTCCCAACACTCCACTTCTCGTCAAGAAACTCGCATAGAGCACCATGATAAAGGTAGAGATGACCAAGGTATACGACGCTATCGTAGAACTATTGGTTACTTTCTTAATAAGCATAAGGTGTATACCGCTAATGAGCAATAACCATGGAACAAGTGAAGCATTTTCTACCGGATCCCACGCCCAGTAGCCACCAAAACTAAGTGACTCATATGCCCAGAAACCACCCATAATAATTCCAGCACCGAGTATCATACCTCCAGCTAAGGCCCAAGGCAATGCGGGTTTTATCCAAGCTCTGTATTCTTTTTGAAAGAGTGAAGTAACCGCAAATGCAAATGGCACTATAGTCAATGCAAAGCCTAAGAATAGTGTAGGTGGATGTATTACCATCCAGTAGTTTTGAAGCAATGGGTTTAATCCTGTTCCGTCTACTATATTTTCAAGATAGTTAGGCGAACTGAATATAGGAGCCTGCATCTTATCCCTCAGCAGCTCAAACGGGCTACTTCCTAAAGTATAGATATCTAAAATATTGATACCCAAAAGCATCGCAGTCAGGACCACCTGAGCCAGCGCCATGATAGCAAGTACGCCTCGCTCCCATCTTTTAGCCGTAAAAATAAGGATAACACCCAGCAGTGCATTCCACACCATCCAGAGTAAAAAACTTCCTTCTTGCCCTTCCCAGAAGCACGATATCATATACCTAAGAGCTAGCGTCTTACTGCTGTGTTCGTAGGCATAAGCATACTCAAAGTAATGCTGCTGTATAATGACAAATAGGGTTACGAATATGCCGAGAACCGCTATGGTGTGAATACCATAAAACAGTCTTCCAAGACTTACATCTGTACCCTTATCTGCTGAGGACTTTGCATAAAAAACAGCACTTAAAAGTGCTGCCACAAAAGATAAGACTACAAAAAAGTGTCCTAAGTTACCGATGAAGAGATTCTCTCCTACGTAGGTTATTGTTTCCATTGCTTATTAGCTTCTTGATGCTTGCGCTGCTCGTTGCGTTTCCTCGTCCTTATACTTTGATGGACACTTAGGGATTACCTTAGTAGCTCTGAATATATCTCCATCCACGTGTCCATACATATTTACGGTCTCTGCCCTTTCAAAATCCTGTTGCTTTGGTTCTGTAGAGACTACTTTTCGAATTTCACCTTCTTTATCTTTCAGATAAAAAGAGAAATAGTTCGCGTCTTTCACAGGATCGTACTCCATAGGCATATCCTTAGCTAGGAATCCCGTAATGTGATACGTATCTCCAGGATTAGCAGCAGCTTCTGTGAATGTAGAACTCTTCTCTGCTCCGCTGTACGTACTCATGATACCTGCTATGGCTATCGCTAGTAGGACTAATAATATGATTGCTTTAGGCTTCATTTCTATCTTTTTCTAACTTAGTTATCTTCTTATCTAATCTTACTAAATACAACGTAATAAGACTGAAAATGATTACTAGAACGGCAATAACAACGTAAATTTTTCCACTTTGATAAAAGAAGTCATCTACCGGCGTCTGTGCAAGAGCACGGTATCCTAGTAAAAGTATAATCCAACTATATTTCCTCATCTTTTCTTTTTAGTTCTGTTAATCTGTATTTGAGCGTGGCTATCCATACTCCTAATAGTATCCACCCTATGCCTGCCAAGTAAAACACCTTGCGCAAGTTATTGTCTAAATCTAAACTACTGAAAGCTATCGTATCTCCACTGGCCGGATGCAGACTCGTCTCTGCCATACGCGGATATATAATGATAAGCACAATGTAGATGGGAAAGGCAAAAAGATTATACACCGCAGAGAACTTCCCGCGTTGATTTTCGTCTTCTATGCTATTCCTCAGGATGTAATACGCAATATAGATGAGCATTCCTATGGCTGCTCCATTGAGCTTCGCATCCTCTATCCACCACGTACCCCACGTAAATCTAGCCCAAAATGAACCTGTAGCTAATCCCATTAACCCAAATAGAATACTGACTTTTACAAAGCTACTACTCAAACTGTCGTGCTGAAGGTTTCCAGAACTCAAAAACTTAATACCGTATATGTAGGATACTACCAAGAGTATAATCATACTAAACCACATAGGCACGTGAAAATGCAGGTTGCGTATGGTT
>DNHN01000191.1 GCA_003485825.1 Bacteroidota bacterium
GGTGCAAGCCCTGAGATGATAGAAGGCATGGGCGATAAGTCTAATGCTAAGGCTACTATGATAGCAGCGGGAGTCCCTTGTGTACCTGGATCAGATGGACTGTTAAAGGACCTGAAAGAAGCTAAAAAAGTAGCTAAAAAAGTAGGCTACCCAGTGATGCTTAAAGCTACTGCCGGTGGTGGTGGACGAGGCATGCGCCTTATCTGGAACGAGGAAGAGTTCGAAGATCATTGGAACAGTGCTCGTACTGAATCCAAGGCAGCCTTCGGTAATGATGCGATGTACTTAGAGAAGTTCGTAGAAGAACCTAGACACATCGAAATACAAATAGCTGGTGACCAGTATGGTAAAGTTTGCCACCTCTCTGAAAGAGACTGCTCCATTCAGCGAAGACACCAGAAATTAGTAGAGGAGGCACCTTCTCCATTTGCAGATGAAGATCTAAGAACACGAATGGGTGAAGCAGCTATTAAAGCTGGTGAAGCCATTGGTTACGAAGGTGTAGGTACTGTTGAGTTTTTAGTAGATAAGCATAAGCAGTTCTACTTTATGGAAATGAATGTTCGTATACAAGTAGAGCATCCTGTCACAGAAGAGATCATCAATTTTGATCTTATTAAAGAACAAATTAAACTGGCTGCAGGTCACCCAATAAGTGGACAAAACTACCTACCGCAAAAACACTCTATAGAGTGCAGAATAAATGCGGAGGATCCATTTAATGATTATAGACCAAGTCCAGGGAAAATTGCCGTATTACATAAACCCGGTGGGCACGGAGTACGTATCGATTCACATATTTATGCGGGGTATACTATTCCACCGCATTACGACTCTCTCATAGCTAAACTTATAGTTTCTGCTCAAACTAGAGAAGAGTGTATCCTTAAAATGGAAAGAGCCCTTTCAGAATTCACCATAGAAGGTATAAAAACTACTATTCCACTTCATTTAAAGCTAATGCGTGATCCAGATTTCCGAGCCGGAAACTTCACCACTAAGTTTATGGAGACATTTGACATTAATAAGTAATTCAGTTTACTTTATTTCCCATAAAAAAAGGGATATCACTAAGTGATGTCCCTTTTTTAGTAGGTTGTATTTTTAGCTTATTGCTTGTGAATCATTTTAGAGTAAGAGTTATCTCCCTCAATCTTCATAATATAAACACCTTTAGGTAAATCACTCACGCTAATGGTGCTACCAGAAGTTACTAATTCTTTCTTTTTTACACTTCCCAGTATATCATAGATTACCACTTGTTGTGCACCTCCATTTGCGAAAGAAACTGTAATGTTATCCTTAGCTGGATTAGGATATGCCGTGAAGGTCTGCTTATCTGAAGTTTTTTCTATGGATGCTGTACCTGCACGTATTTCCAACGTCAAAGTGTCTATTGCATTGCCATTTAGTTTAGAGCGCGCTATAACCATTGCAGAACCATCTCCTACCGTCTCAAAAAAAGAAAAACCAAGTTTAAAAACTTCTTTTTCTCCCGTTGGAATATTAAAATCATAAGATTGTGTAGGGTTAGGAATACATAGAAGTCCACTGCATACAGTTACGTCCCATTCTGCTGGCATATCTACACCGGTGATGAACCATTCAAAAGATGTATCGGCTTCATTTGTAGAATTGTTGGTTAGATAAGAAGTTAAATTGTAATCAAATTCTGTAACTGAAGACCACGTACTCTCGTGTTTTACGTCAAAAAAGATTTGAGCGAAGGAAGAACTAACTATCCCTAATGCTCCCAGTAATAAGGTAATTTTTCTATTCATAATTGTTCTATAAGTTTAAGCGGCTTCAGCTTCTACAGCCTCTACCTCAGGTATCATTCGTTTTAATAAATTTTCTATTCCTGCCTTTAGGGTAAGTGTGCTACTGGGACATCCACTGCAAGACCCTTTCATAGTTACCGTTACTATACCGGCTTCAAAACTCTTGAAATCTATTGCTCCACCGTCCATCTCCACAGCTGGTCTCACATGATCTTCTAGTAGTTGCTTTATTTTAGTCACTACTTCAGATTCTTCCTCGTCCGTAAGTACTTCTTTCACCACTACAATAGGCTTTTCCGCTTCTAAGTACTCCTGTACAAACTTCTTTAGCTGAGGTATAATCTCAAACCACTCGTAATCTGCTTTCTTGGTTACAGAAACGAAGTTATTCATGATAAAGACTCCTTTTACGAAATCATACCCAAACAATTCTTGCGCCATTGGACAAGTGTCTAAATCTTCATTCGTTCTAAAATCTATACTATCGTTTGGCAGAATCATCTTATTCGCCACGAATTTCATAGACTCCGGATTTGGTGTCTTCTCAGAGTATACAGTTATTATGTCTGTTAATTCCATTGTATTTATAACGCTTCAAAAGTAGCGATTGTTTTGGTAGTCGTCAACTCTACTCTGTCATCATTCTTCCATTTCGTCTGTTTCAGTATGCAAAAGCATATCCCCTGCATAATGTGCGTGTTCATTATAATACGAGTTAAACGTGCACCACTGACAATCCTTCTTCTCACAACCCTCTTCAAACTCTAGGTTTTGTATTTTAGCAAAAACAGACTTAATCTGATTTCGAACAAAAGTATACTCATCCTCATTTACCATAATTTTTACTTTCTGGTGATTCTCCCCATCTGGTTCTATAAAGTCTATCTCTCCAGACAAGACCTTTAAGTTCTGGGTATTGTCGCTTTCTATAAGTGCCTTGTAAAAAAGTATTTGTCGCCAATAATCTCCACCGTACCGTTTCTCGAAATTTTCTTCATCAGAGTTATCTTCAAGCATCAATGGTGGTTTTACCTTTCCTTTACCATACTTAAACTGTCCCGTCTTAAAATCTACTACGTGTACATGTTTGTCATTAATTACTACTTTATCTATCTGACCACGAATAGGCACTCCGTCTATTTCACAGTTTTTTAGATAGAGCTCTGTTTTTATATCCCCTTGTTCTTTCCATGTTTCGGCATAGGCATCATAGTACTTCTTCAGAACTTCTTCCCCGTAATATAATCTTCTTTCTAACCCCTCTTTGGTAAAAGCTTCCTTACTACTTAGCATAGCAGAAGTAAATTTACGCGTTAAAAGACTCTTAGCCTCTTCATCACCATTCAGATTAGCAAGCTCCTTAAGGAGTCCATCTAGGGCATAGTGTATGGCAGTACCAAAAGTCATACTCTCTCCCTTTGCTGAGGGCACTCGGATAATATTCTGATAAAAGAAAGCTACAGGGCACTTTAAATAGCTATTTAAATTGGTA
>DNHN01000008.1 GCA_003485825.1 Bacteroidota bacterium
CCTGGAAGAATTTTTAAAATTAATATCAACTACACATTACCCTTAAAAAAATGAAAAGACAATTACTAACACTATTAACGGTAGCATTCATTGCGATGACCTATGCACAATTTGAACATCAGCGAGTGTACTCAACCTTTGATAATTTGCCTTTAGCTAAAGCAGATACATTTAACAACGGAGCTGATTCAAGTGTTGGTTTTACACACTACGGAAGATATTGGAACAATAGTTATAATCCTACTTGGGGTAGTTGGAGCGGATGGGCGCTGAGTAATATGACCGATACGTTGACAGCTGGTTTTGGGAATCAGTACAGTGCCATCACTGGCCAAGGGGTGAGTAGTACAGCAAACTATATGGTAAGCACAGGAAGTCGAGCGTATATCAAACTGGATGAAGCTACAGCAATCTCTGGAGCATATTTCACCAATACTACGTATACCGCCCGTGATATGGAGCAAGGAAGTGGTTTTAGTAAAAAATTTGGAGGAGACGATGGAAATGACGAGGACTTCTTTCGAGTGGTTATAAGTTCTTATCTGGCAGGGACATTCGTAGATAGCACTATTTTTTACTTGGCAGACTATCGCTTTGCAGATAATAGCAAGGATTATATCGTAAAGGACTGGACCTTCGTGGATTTCAACAATGATCCATCTGATGATATAGAGATCGACAGTATCTCTTTTAGATATGAAGGAAGTGATAACGGCGAGTTTGGGCTAAATACTCCGGCTTATTTCTGTATGGATGATTTCAATGCGATTAGTGACTATAAAGTATTTGGAAATCAGTTTAGAATGGGAGCAGATACCTTTTTTAATGGAAGTGATGCGGCTGGAGGATTTCTTCTGGACCAAATGTTTTTTCCAAATAGTTATAATTCAGATTGGAATAGTTGGAGTGGATGGAGTATAAGTACAATGTACGATACTGTTACGGCCGGTTTTACTAATCAATATTCTTCTAAAATGATGCCTCTAGCTACTCTTCCAACCTCAAATGACGTGGTCCATCAGCAGTGTTTTATAAGCGGTGGTGTTTCTAATGAAATAAGAGGTCCTTATCTCGCAGGTCAAGAACCTACCATTTTTACATTATGGGAACCTCCTGTTCCAGTATCACTGTTTATAACGAACACTACTTACGCATTCAAGGATATGAAAAACGGAAGTGGATTTAGCAAGAAATTTGGTGGAGCCTCTGGAGATGACCCAGATTACTTTAGACTTTTGGTACACAGCATATCTATAGATTCAGATACTCTGCTTACAGATACTATTTACCTTGCAGACTTTAGGTTTGAGGATAATACAAAGGATTATATTCTGGAAGAATGGAAAGAAGCTAAAATTGACTATAGTCATAAAATTGGATTTGAGTTACAGTCATCAGATAATGGTATGTTTGGAATGAATACACCAGCCTATTTTAGTTTAAGTTTAATACAAAGATTGCCCGTCTCAATAAGTGAAGTAAAAAAAGAAGTTGAGGTTATGGCCTATCCAAACCCCACTTCTGATCTTCTTCATTTTGTATCTCAAAACAGTATCGAGAATATCAGCATCCTTAGCCTACAAGGGGAAAAGGTTCAAAATTACATAGTAGATAATAAATCTGCTGTTCTTAATATAGAAAATTTACCTTCAGGTATTTACCTTGCGAGAGTATATACCGAGGAAGGAATAGCCACTAAACGATTTATAAAACAATGAGATATTTATCGCTAATACTTGTATTGATTGCTTTTACGTGCTCAGCTCAGTATGACCCCGCAGGAGGCGAGCCTGGCAGTAAGTCTGTCCATAAGGATGACATTAGTATAATCGCCTGGGCAAATTCTGCCGAAGTCAAACTTGGCCCTTTACAAATCAATGATACTGCAATAGGGTATCCGACCATGGGCACAAGCAACAGTGCTTTAGGACCTTCTGATGGCAGCGTACTGAGCCTAGGTGATGGAGGTGTGGTTACCCTTGGGTTTGAACAATCTATTAAAAACAATCCCGGCTACGATTTTGCCGTATTTGAAAATGGATTTAAGGTAGGATTTTCGTACTATTTAGAGTTAGCTCACGTAGAAGTAAGTGCGAACGGTACAGACTTTTTTCGTTTCCCCAGTGAGAGCTTAAGTGATACCAGCTATCAGACAGATAATTTTGGGTATACGGATCCAGAAAGTGTCAGAAATCTTGCAGGAAAACATCAAGCACCATACGGAACGCTGTTTGATCTAGAAGAATTAGGATTAGAAGAGATAAACTATATTCGGCTTATAGATGTGGTAGGAAGTGTGAATGATAGCTTTGGGAGCAGAGATAGTAAAGGCCGTATAATCAATGATCCTTGGCCTACGCCGTTTCCGAGCGGCGGGTTTGACCTGGATGCCGTGGCTGTAGTGAATGGTAGTTTACTTTCTGTACATTCACCAAGAGCGTATGCTCAGGCAAATCCTTTGGTGTCTAACTCTTTGAAAGTGGGCGAGCATTTATTAATAAAGCCAGAGTGGGAAGGCAGTTCGTTGAGTTGCAGAGATGTGAATGGGCGCACACTAGATGCGTTTTCTTCAAAAATGCCTCGATTTTCTAGTCCAGGAGTATACATTGTTAACATTCAGAAAGACAATCAATTATGGGTTCAAAAAATTATCGTTTACTAATATTTCTTGGTTTGATCGCATTCGTATGGAACGGATGTAAGCCAGATGAGGACGTGGTCCCGGATACGTTTACAGGAGCTAAAGTGCTGATTGCCAATCAAGGGAATTTTGGCTGGGGAGAAGGTACGCTTTCCGTCTACTATGAAGAGTCTAAAACGGTAGATGGGGAGGTGTATAAAGCTAAAAATCAGGAGTCTCTAGGGAATGTATTCCACTCAATTGCATCGTTCAATGGGCTTTATTTCTTTGTGATAAATAACTCAGGAAAGATAGTGGTGACTGACTCTTCTTATGGTAAAATAAAAGAAATTACGGGGTTAACTTCTCCAAGGAACATTTACAAAGTCACAGAAGATAAGGCGTATATTACAGATTTGTATTCCGGTGCTATCTATATTCTAGATTTGAACAGTTTGGAAGTGACAGGGACCATACCATGCAACGGTCACACCGAAGAGGGCATTTTTCGTGAAGGCTTATTTTGGTTTGCAGCTCCGGAGACAGCTAATATTTATGCTGTGGATGTAGTCACGGATAGAATTACGGATAGCCTAACTGTAGGTTGGATGCCAGAACGTATGGTGCTAGACAATGAGAAAATACTCTGGGTACTGAATAGAGGAGATGAAAGCAAAAATGAGTCAGCTAAACTAACTTCTGTGAGTATCACGGATCTAGACATTACAACAACAGCTTTTGAACTATCAGCAATGCCTACATCTTTAGCTTATGATAGCAAAAGTAATGTAGTGTACTTCTTGTCTGACGGAATATGGAGATTGAGACTAGGTCAAGATAAGGTGCCGCAGAGTTGGATGCAGGTGCCCGATGCGGAGTTTTATGACGTTGCAGTGCATCCTGCCAGTAGAGACGTATATGTTTCCGACGTGAAAGATTTCGTGTCTAAAAGTACCATCTACAGATATTCTCAAGGAGGAACTTTACTCGACGAGTTTTCGGCGGGTATCATAGCAGGTGATTTCTTCTTTCCGTGAGAAATAACTTATAAAATTTACTGTAGTTTTGTGGGAGTAACATATGAATATTCTTAAATCTCAAATTTCTCTTAGCCTTTTAATTGTTTTAGCATTCAGCATTTTTTACGGGTGCAAAGATCGTGTGCCAGACCCTGAGCTTATTATTTATGAGGTGAGAGTTAAAATAAGAAATATACTAATAGCTAACCAAGGTACTAGGGGTGACGGGTCATTATCAATATATAAGACGTTTAGTGAAAAAGTGCAACTTAACGAATATGAGGAAGTTAGAACGGAAGTAAGACATAATGTATACCAGGAAGCTAATGGAGAGAAATTAGGCAGCTCACTTACAGCACTCACACGGATAGATAATAGCTACTATTTTGTGCTACAGGATGCGGACAAAATCATTGTGACAGATACAGCGTTTATCAAAATCGGAGAAATTACAGATTTGAAGGCTCCCACACAGATATACCAAGTAGCCAATGGAAAAGCTTATGTCACTAGTAATACAGCCAAGTATCTGACTGTGTTAGATTTCATTAGTAATACGAAAGATAGAGTAATAGGCACTGTTGGTGTTTTGACGAGAGGTATAGTAATAGATAGTTCCTTTATAGGGTTAGTACCTAGCCAAGATGTCATATTGGAAATAAATGTAAACAGAGATAGCGTAGTAAATAGAATTACCCAAACTGGTGGATTGCGAAGCGTTTTCGTGGATAATGAAAATTTGGCGAGAATTTATCTGGACGACTTCCCTACAATGGCTACTTGGTTCAAGAACAATGGTGAGAATAATTTCGTAGGAGCAGTCATGAGAGGAAGACCAAGGGGGGTAACCTATTTATCTAGAGATGATAAGTTTTACCACTTGGATGCAAATGATAATTCAATTTACGTGAGTGAAGTAGCCTTTCAATCCTCAGGAGGGAAACTATTTGCAGAGGTAGAAGTTGGGGAAGAGTTGCACCCTTTGGGTATGGATCCTACCAATGGTGAGGCGTATGCTTCCTATCAAATAGAAAATGCAGATTCTACCAAAGTTTTACGTTTTTCAGAAAATGGTCAATTATTAAATGAGTTTACGGTACCCTCACGCACGAGTAATTTCTTTTTTCCATAAGAAACCCATTGACCGATTATCTTCGCAGTCTTGATTAAGTTTAAGGACATATTTAAACTAGCCCAAGGCTATAAGTCTCAACTGGTACAGTTTTTTGGGTTCAATATACTGACCGCCATATTTAACGTCGTGAGCATCGGGATGATAATACCATTCCTTAAGGTGATTTTTAAAGAAAACGATGCAGCGTTAACTCCTGCAGTTTTCAGTGCTAGTCCGTCTGATTTTATTAAGTTTTTGGACTATGAAATGAGCCTAAAAATACTAGAATGGGGCAAGTACAATGCACTACTCTACTTCTCTATTGGGATTATCATCGCTTTTTTTCTAAAGAACATATTCCTGTATTTCTCCTTTTACAACCTTGCGTATGTGAGAAGCGCAGTGGTCCGAGATATAAGAGAAGCGTTGTATAACCATATTCTTAGATTGCCGCTTAGTTATTTTAACAAAGAAAAAAGAGGAGATACGATAAGTAGATTTACCAACGATGTAAAAGAAGTAGAATGGAGTTTACTTGGAGTCATCGAACTCTATTTTAAGCATCCAGTAGCTATACTTATACCACTGGTGACATTGTTCTTTATCAGTTACCAATTGACCCTCTTTGTAGTCGTAGTTCTACCTATTAGTGGCTATTTGATTAGTAGGGTGGGTAAAAAATTAAAACATGCAGCACAGCTAGGACAAGAGAAAATGGGAGAGGTGCTTTCTCACTTAGAAGAGAGCTTGCATGGCATTAAAATAATCAAAGCATTTGCTGCTAAGAAGGATAAGGAAGAACGTTTTAAAACCTTAAACGATGAGCACTTTAAGCTGATGGTAAAGCTCAACAGAAAAGAGTTTTTAGCATCTCCTCTCAGTGAGTTTATGGCCAGTATTGTGATGAGTAGTATTCTGATATACAGTGGTTCACTCATTCTAAATACAGATTCTGCTCTTACAGGAGAATTCCTTATTGGATATATAGCGGTATTTTCACAGTTAATTCCTCCAGCTAAGGCCATCTCAGAGGCGTTTTTTAGACTCAAAAAAGGTGCTGCTTCTCTAGATAGAATTAATGATGTCCTTGGTGCAGAAGTAGAAAAGGATAAAAATGGACTTCCTGCCCCAGAATTTAGCAAGGAGATAAAACTTACCAATGTAAACTTCGCATACGGAGACGGACCGCTGGTACTCAAAGACATTAATCTAACCATTCATAAAGGGGAGACCGTAGCGCTAGTAGGGTCTAGTGGCGGAGGTAAATCTACATTAGCAGACTTGATACCGCGTTTTCACGAGCTGAATAGTGGAAGTATTACTATCGATGGTCAGGACATTCGGCATATTGAGTTGAACTCCCTACGGAGTAGGATGGGAATCGTAACACAAGATGCGATCCTATTCAATGATACTGCGGCCAATAATATTAAAATGGGGGACTTTTATCTGAGTGGAGATCAGCTGATGAATGCAGCAAAGATTGCGAATGCCCACGAATTTGTACGGGAACTACCAGAAAGCTACAATACCAATCTAGGCGAAAAAGGGATGAACTTGAGTGGTGG
>DNHN01000252.1 GCA_003485825.1 Bacteroidota bacterium
GAAAATGCGGAGTATGATGCAGCTAAAGAAGCGCAAGGCTTATTAGAAATGAAAATATCTAAGCTTAAAAATACTAGAGCAAACTCTAGAGTCATAGACCCAAAGGATCTAGATTTAAGCAGGGTAAATATCCAGACCAAAGCACGCCTACTCAATAAGAAAACAAACAAAGAAGTAACGTACTTTATAGTGGGTGAGAGTGAAGCTAATCTCAAAGAAGGTAAGATATCTGTAAAGTCGCCTATAGCTGAAGGGCTTATGGGAAAGAAGGTAGGCGAAATTGCTGCGATACAGGTGCCAGCCGGTATTATAGAATTTGAGATACTAGAAGTAAGCATCTAATGACCATTTTTGATAAAATAGTGTCAGGTGAAATCCCGAGCTATAAAGTAGCTGAAACCGATGAGTTTTTAGCTTTCCTGGATGTATTTCCACTTAAAGAAGGGCATACCCTTGTCATTCCTAAAGCTGCAGTAGACTACATTTTTGACCTAGAAGATAACACACTGGCTGAGCTATATATATTTGCTAAAAAGGTTGCTAAAGCCTTAGAATCTGTAGTTCCTTGCAGACGCATCGGAGTAGCTGTTATTGGCTTAGAAGTACCTCATGCTCATATTCACTTAGTGCCTTTAGAGTCGGTTAGTGATATTAATTTTTCTAGTCCAAAGATTAAAGTGCCAGAAAGTAGAATGACAGCGCTTGCTTCACAGGTAGCTGAAGCTTTTAATAAGCTGTAACTTATTTTATTTTATCGGGATTCTTGGCTAGGAAGCTACCCCAACTACCATAGCTCTCAGTGGACTGAACCATCCCCGGCTTGTACATGAAATGATGACATATAGCTGTAGCTACAGCATCGGTAGCATCAAGCTTGTTGTGATTGACTTTTAATTTTAGCAGGGACATTACCATTGCCGCGACTTGCTCCTTACTAGCAGTACCTTTTCCGGTCACACTTTGTTTTATGCGTTTTGGTGCATATTCAAAAACAGGGATTTTTCTATTGAGCGCAGCAGCCATACTTACACCTTGGGCTCTACCCAGTTTCAGCATACTTTGAGGATTTTTACCCATAAATGGAGCTTCTAATGCTACTTCGTCTGGCAGATAGGTATCTATTAACTGAGTACATTTTTCAAAAATAGACTTGAGCTTAGATGCGTAGTCCTTCTCTTTACGCAAATCGAATATCCCCATGCTAATTAAACTCATCTCGTTTTTAGTGACGCCTATGATTCCATATCCAGCGATATTGGTCCCTGGGTCTATCCCCAATATTATCTTGTCGTAATTGTTATCTTTCGCCACTTCTTGTACAAAGGTACTGAATAGCGCGGCATAGATTATACACACTTGAATCAAAAAAAGACATCTAAAGGATATAAACGATTTTACCCTTGGCTAAAATGGATTTTTAGTGGATTTTCATTGTATTTTTTTGTCCATCAATTATCAGAAATAGAGGGGAGCCTGCTTGTGGATATAGGGTACGGGATAGAAAGTCACCCATTTGTGTTGACTGCTATAGTCGTATTGGCCTTTGTGAATTGGAATGCTGAAGCTCAAAAGTTTAAACTGTTAATAGCTGGAGAGGTTCATTTGTCTAATCTAAAATCATTTCTGACAGTTCTAGGGGGAATGGCAATCAGTAATTTTACTCCTGCACGCACCGGTGAGTACATTGGGCGGGGACTGTTACTCAAAAAAATACATCCCATAAAAGTGGTGATAGCTACGGTGGCAGGCAATATAGCACAGGTACTTATGACGTATTCTCTCGGTCTGCTGAGTATAGGAGGAGTGTTCCTATTTACCGAGATGGGAGGTGATTGGTTCTCTGATAATGGAAAGCTTTTATCTGTGATTATCCTAATGTGCGCTATTGTACTACTACTCTACTATATCAAGGATTTACTCCGCTTGGTGAAGGGATATCTACCAAAGAAAATCGCGAAGGCCTTGAATATGATAAAACGGTATGACCGTAAACTGTACTTAAGGGTGGTAAAAATATCCTTTGTACGGTATATCGCATTTGCAATACAATTTTATCTTTTGTTGCAGTTATTTTCTGATTTTTCATTGCCTATCAAAGCTGTGTTGTTAGTGCCTGCAGCCTATTTAATGCAGAGTTTAGTACCCGTCCCTGCTATTTCAGATGTGGGTGTCAGGGTTGCTGTATCTCAGTTGCTCTTTGGTAGCTTTATACTTAACGCTCCTATACTTCAAGCGGTCACTTGTCTTTGGTTTATCAATCTTATTTTACCTGGTCTTTTTGGTACAATATATCTCCTCTTTAGTTCTATACGCAAGCGATGATTTTATTTATAGGGATAGTCATAGCCGCAGGAGTCGCCTACTACAGCTTGTTGGAGAAGTACGGGGCGCTATGGAACGGTATCGATGAAACTATCGATTACGCTGAAGACGAAAGTTTTAGCGTCAGTATCTTGATTCCTTTTAGAAATGAGGTTAACAATCTACCAAAATTAATTCAGTCATTAGAAAATTTAGATTTTGTAGAGCATAGTGTCGAGATAATATTAGTGAATGACTACTCCACTGACGGAGGAGAGCTTGTGATATCTGAATATTCTGGGCCGTTAGATATACGACTAGTCCATCAAACGAAGGATGGTGGGAAGAAAGCAGCAATTCGTTTGGGTTGGCAGGTTTGTCAGGGGGATATTATCTTACAAACCGATGCTGACTGTGAAGTTCCTGTATACTGGCTGAGAGCTATGCTGGAAGTGTTTTCTGATAATATTGTTAATCTGGCATGCGGCCCAGTGCAGTTTCGTCATTCCACTAATTTTTGGAAGCAAATAGTTGCGTTGGATTTTGAAGCATTAATAGCCATAGGAGCCGCTCACATACAATGGGGGAAGCCAATGATATGTAATGCTGCTAACTTAGGGTACCGAAAACGATTGATAGTAGATGTTGACTTAAATGATAGCGCAGCTAGTGGAGATGACGTGTTCTTGCTTCAGAGCGCTTTCCGCCAGAGTAGAGAGAGCATTCGTTTTGTAAAAAACAATGAAGCAATAGTAAAGACCGAGGGTCCTTCAAGCTTGGAAGTGTTTTGGAATCAGCGACTCCGCTGGGCGAGTAAAAACGGGGACTATGATATCAAACAAAATACGTGGATTCTAGTAAGCTTATGGGTATATAATGTGCTTGTACTTTGTTCTTTATTGTCTTTTACGGCTGTAGGAACCACAGCAGGAGCCTTTTTAGTACTCATCAAGGTGCTTGCTGAAGATGCGTTTTATAGTAAGTTTGCTCCGTTTTTTGATCGGAAGCTTTGGTTTACAAACATTCTCCTTGGGCAAACGTTTCACATAGTATATATGGCAATATTACCGCCATTATCTCAAGTGCTTAAATACAAATGGAAAGGAAGAAAATTACGCTAATAGAGCTCCCAGAGTTGGAAGCTGAGATACTGCAACTGTGTATTTTCCCTGAGGCATTTGAAAGTATAGTAGATGAGGTTCTTACTGAAAAGAAGGAGAGTGTCATCGCAGATGCTGTCAAAAATCTATTGCATTATAAATTGCTAATAGCGGCTAATCATCAAAATAGCATGTCGTGGATATACGATAGTGACAAAATGCGCGAAAGTTCATTCAAGGCTACCGCCGATGGAGTAGAGTGGATGGAAGCAAATGGTCAAGTATAGAGCTTGAAAAGGTTGGATTGGCACTTTACCGAACTGCCCTCACCTACGGAATCTACTCACTCTTAAAGCCCAAACGTTTTCCCGTAGCAAATCCTCCAGGGTTATTGAATATTTGTTTCTGGTGAAGGGTGATTTCACTCATGGCTTCCATAGGTGGTACATATAGGTCAAAATCCAGTGCATAGAGCATTGTTTGCTCTATGATTTTAACTAGAACTTCTGTATCAATTTCTTGCTTGGCAAAATCCTTGTATAAAAAATCTAACTGACGCTGGCCGTCTACATAAAAATGCCCTTCCGAATTAATAAATAGTCGAGCAAGTAAATAACCTACATCTGCAAGTCGTTGATATTTAAGAGAATCAGATAGAAAGTTATAGGCTTGTATCATTCCACAGTAACCTCGCGTTGGAGCTTCCAATACATAGTCATCTTTTCCAACTTGATGCTCTGGTGGGAAGCTAAACACATTGGTGTGCATAATAAATGAAATAGTGTCACCACTAAATTTAAGGTGAAACTCAAAGTCGCTTACCTCTATCAGTTCTACTTCTAGATTTTCGTCTTTTTCTATGACTTGAGGAGTGAGATGCTCGGCTATCTCTCTTGCGCATTTTTTAAGTTGATTAAAGGTAGTGAGTGTATTTCGGTACACATGCTGTTTCAAGGCAGCTTTACTGTTTAATCTTCCTAGTATATCTACTATATCTTCTGACATGCGGTTTATGTTAAATGTATATTTTAAACAAATCAACTAAATTTTATGTGAATTAAGACGGATTTTACGTGAAATCGTACTTAAATGGATGTGTGTAGTGTATCATTTCTAAGCGTAAGAAAATAACGTGAATGAATTTAATCTTAGCTATGCGCAAACATCTAAAATTATTGTTTGTTTCTCTTTTATAATCAAGGGCAAAGCGATAAATTTGCTAAGTTAAAGTTAATAAAAAAATCACAGTAAAAAACGAATGTCAGAAACAGCAAAATTAAACATCCAGGGCAACGAAACAGAATTGCCTCTTATCGTAGGTACAGAAAATGAAGTAGGTATAGATATTAGCAAGCTACGAGGAGCCACGGGTGCTGTTACTCTTGATTTTGGTTACAAAAATACAGGAAGTACGACAAGTGCTATTACCTATCTCGATGGGGAGAAAGGAATTTTAAGACACAGAGGATATTCCATTGAGGAGTTAGCTGAAAAGGCTGAGTTTTTGGAGATTGCCTATCTACTGATACATGGTGAGTTACCTACCAAGGAAGAGTATACGAAGTGGGATAATGAAATCAGAAGACATACATTAGTAAACGGAGATATTCAGAATATATTTGATGCGTGGCCTACAGGTAGTCATCCTATGGGACAACTTATAGCTATGATATCTTCTCTATCATCGTTCTATCCAGAGAGTCTAAACCCTAACTCAGGAGAAGAAGCTAAAATGAGAACTATCACTAGATTGCTAGCTAAGATGCCGACTATCTGTGCTATGATCTCTAAAAATAGACTCGGTCATCCGCTTATCTACCCTCAAAATAACTTGAATTATGTAGAGAACTACTTGAATATGACCTTCAAGCATGTGACGGAAGATTACGTGCTAGATCCTATCTTAGTAAGAGCTATGAATAAGCTTATGATACTTCACGCAGATCACGAGCAAAACTGCTCCGCATCTACGGTAAGATTGGTGGGGTCTTCTCACGCTAATCTCTATGCCAGTGTATCTGCAGGTGTAGCTGCACTTTGGGGCCCTCTTCACGGTGGAGCTAATCAGAAAGTGATAGAAATGCTTGAAGCGATTCAAGCTGATGGTGGCGATGCCCAGAAGTATATAGACAAAGCAAAGGATAAAAATGATCCATTTAGATTAATGGGCTTTGGTCACAGAGTATATAAAAACTTCGATCCAAGAGCTAAAATAATCAAAAAATCAGCAGATGAAGTTCTTGAAAAACTAGGCGTTAATGATCCTACTCTCGCTATAGCTAAGAAGTTAGAAGAAGCTGCATTGTCAGATCCTTACTTCGTAGAACGTAAGTTATTCCCGAATGTAGATTTCTATTCAGGTATCATATACAGAGCTATGGGATTCCCTGTAGAGATGTTTACAGTACTCTTTGCATTAGGGCGTCTTCCAGGATGGATAGCGCAGTGGAAAGAGATGATGGAAGACAAGCAGCCTATTGGAAGACCAAGACAAATCTATACAGGTCCTGTGACCAGAGATTTTGTGCCAATAGATGAGCGAGGATAATCTCCCGAAACATACACCCTAAAATGGGTAAATTAAAAAATATAGGATGGACGATAGGAGGTGTACTAGCACTTTTGTCGTCCATTTTTATTTTTAGCTCAGTTGGGAGTAGTTCGTTTATCGGAGTACTATTCGTCCTTGCGGTATCGTTATTCTAGTATTGGGTAGTGTTTATTTTTATCTTAAAATAAAAGCAAAACCAAGGACTACTCCGGAAATGAACAGCTTAGTGGTGGTGGAAGCCTTAAAGCGAGTCTTTAAAGTGGTCACTGCAGAAGGTCATTTCACTGAAATTGTAGATTATAGAGAAACCAAGCATCGACTAAGCGTTTGGCCGAGTACTAAAAAGGCCCTGATTAAAGTGAAAGCGCATGTGCAAATGGGCTATGATTTTAGTAAGATAAAATGGGAGATATATGAGACGAACGGGAAGGTAAAGCTACAAGCTATTCCTGCCCCGTATATCTTAAGCATCAGCCCAGATATAAATTACTATAATCTAGCAAATGGTCTTTTTAATAAGTTTACAAACGAAGACTTTAATCTGATACAAACACAGTGTATAGCTACTGTACGCGAGGTGGCAGAGAAGAGTGAATTGCCACATCTAGCTGCAGAGCAAGCAAAAATGCTGCTCACTGAGCTAGCGAGTATGCATCACTGGGAGATAGAAGGAGTGAAGTTGCTAGATAGTTAGTTAGCTACGTGAGTAGTTATCACCTTTGCTGTTAACATATATTTTTCTAAAATAATATCTGTATCTAAGACTACGAAATCGGCTAGTTTTCCTATTTCTAAACTCCCTATAGTCTTCTCCATTCGGTTTGCCTTAGCGGCCCAAAGAGTCATTCCAAGCAATGCCTGCTCTTGAGTAAGAGCTTCGTCTATCAAATATCCTCCTAGTGGCTGCATATGGACATCTTGACGCTGAACAGCAGAAAAATAAGTCTTAAGAGGAGAGATATCTTCTACGGGGAAGTCTGTTCCTAAAGGCAAGTATCCATTCAGAGCTAGCAAGCTTTTATATGCATATGCTCCATCCAGGCGCTCATTGCACAATCTTTGAGCAGCCCAATTCATATCACTGGTAGCGTGCGTAGGCTGTACACTAGGTAAAATACTGTATTGTGCAAATAGTGAGCGGTCTGTGGGAGTGACTACTTGTGCATGCTCTATTCTCCATCTTTTGTCATTGCGTGTTTTTAAGTGGCGTCCGTAGGTTTCAAGTACTAACCTATTGGCACTGTCACCTATGCAATGCGTATTTGCTTGAAAATCTA
>DNHN01000080.1 GCA_003485825.1 Bacteroidota bacterium
CTTTAGAAGGCAGTTTAGGTATAGCCTCATCGGGTGTTTCCTTCAGTTCCACTGCAGGTTTTTCTTCTTTCTTTTTTGGAATTACTTTTTTAGGTTCTGGCTTCTCCTCTTTGGAATCGTTAGCTTTACTATCCGTAGACTTATCAGTAGTCACTTTCTCGGTGGAAGGAGTAGCTTCTTTTGGGTCACTGTCGTTTCCTACAGGTGGTTCATTGTCTTCGGGGTCATCATCATCCTTGGAAGGCGGCGGTGGAGGAGGGAGTAGTTTTGCTTTTACAAACTCCTTTCCACAGAGTTTATTTCCTATACTCTTCCAGCCCTTCACGTCAATGAATTCAGCGAGATTGACCTCTTCTACTTTTTTATCTCCGGTTTTACTCTTGGTAGTTAATTCTATGATAGGTGTATCGTAAGTTGCAGCTAGTACCATCTTGCTTCCCCATCCTTCCGTAATGAAAGAGAATCGCTTATCTGTAGAAGCCGTTTCGATGTTAAATCGTTTTACACAGTAGTTTTTACCATTGCCATCATAGTGAAGTACAGAGATTACTTTCTCTGGATCAAACTTCTCTATGATTTTTATCTCTTTATTGGCATAGTGATTGGTGAGCTCATGATTGGTAAGTTCGTATTCCCCAGTTTCAAATATGAGTAGAATAAGGTCATCCGTTTGGAAACTGCCTAAATATTCTCCTCGTTCGTGTACATTGAGTCTTCCTATGCCTGGCTCGTACCAAATGTCCCTGCCTCCTATAGTAGATACTCCTTTTACTTTAAGGTCTATCTTGCGCACTGGATGCTTGGTTACCATGTTTCCTTGGCTTCCACGGCCTTTTATGGATAAATCTGCAAAATCGTAGTCAAATAGCTTGTTTCTAGCCTTGGCAGCACTGTGAAGGTATACATTGACTATTTCAGCTTCACCGTTTGGATTCACACTGAAGTACTGCATTTTACTTCCTGGTGTTCCTTTGGTTACGTTGTATTCTTTGTCTCGAGTGATACTTGTTACATTGAATCGCTTGGCCATCGTTTTTTTGCTAGCTCCATCTGTATACACCGCGTTATACGTGACACGTTCGTCATTTTTACGAAAAACAGCAACGTGAATTATGTTTTTCCCGAAAAATGCTTTTGAAGAAACCTTGCTCACGGAGTAGGTGCCATCGGCGCGAAATACGATAACATCATCGATATCTGAGCAGTCACAGATGTATTCTTCTTTTTTGATACCTGTGCCCACAAAACCTTCAGCGAGATTCGCATACAACTTCTCATTGGCTACGGCTACTACCTTTGTGTTTATTTCTTCAAAACTTTTGATTTCTGTTTTGCGTTCCTTGTTTTTACTGTACTTATCTAGTAAGTTTTGGTAGTAAGCTATGGCATACTCAATTAGATTATCCAAGTGGTGATTTACTTCAGCTAAGGCATCTTCTATACCTTTTAGTAGTTCATCTGCTTTGAAAGCGTCAAACTTGGATATACGCTTGATTTTAATCTCTGTGAGTCGAATAATATCTTCTTCGGTCACAGTACGTCTCAGGTGCTTAATGTGTGGCTGAAGTCCCTTGTCAATAGCAGCTATAACGCCTTCCCAGGTTTCTTCTTCCTCAATGTCTCGGTAGATACGTTCTTCTATAAATATCTTCTCCAGCGAGCTGAAATGCCATTTCTCCTCTAATTCACCCCGCTTAATTTCGAGCTCAGCTTTGAGCAAGTCTACCGTATTCTCCGTGTTTATTTTTAGAATGTCTGAAACACCTAAAAACATGGGCTTATCATTGACAATAACGCAGGCATTTGGTGAGATAGAACTCTCACAATTGGTGAATGCATACAATGCGTCTATGGTCTTGTCGGTAGAGATGCCATTCGGTAGCTGTATTTCTACTTCTACATCCTTGGCCGTATTATCTACGACCTTTTTTATCTTAATTTTTCCTTTGTCATTGGCCTTAAGAATACTGTCTATTAGGCTGCCTGTAGTGGTGCCGTAAGGAACATCGGTAATGGCAAGGGTGTTTTTGTCTTTCTCAATGATTGTAGCACGTACTTTGATTCTT
The DNA here is from genome assembly GCA_003485825.1 of Bacteroidota bacterium. GTDB lineage: Bacteria > Bacteroidota > Bacteroidia > NS11-12g > UBA9320 > UBA9320. Next base: position 2,067 of record DNHN01000080.1, read on the forward strand.
CCTCCACGTTTACCGTCTTGGTAGTCAGATACATCTACTTGTCCTCCCGTCTGAAAATCAGGATAAATGGTGGGAGTCTTTCCTTCGAGTATCTTGATGCTTCCTTTAACCAACTCGATAAAGTTATGAGGCATTATCTTAGTACTCAGACCTACAGCGATACCTTCTACACCTTGAGCCAGCAGGAGAGGAAACTTTACAGGAAGAGTGATAGGTTCATTCTTACGACCGTCATAACTTTTTTGCCATGCGGTAGTCTGCTTATTGAAGGCTATTTCTAAGGCAAACTTATTTAGCCGTGCTTCTATATATCGTGGTGCAGCTGCACTGTCTCCTGTACGGACGTCTCCCCAGTTACCTTGGCAATCTATGAGCAGGTCTTTTTGACCCATATTGATAATAGCTCCACCAATGGCTGCATCACCGTGCGGATGATACTGCATAGTAGTACCTATTACGTTTGCTACTTTGTTATATCGGCCATCGTCTAGCTCCTTCATAGCGTGAAGAAACCTGCGTTGTACGGGCTTTAATCCATCATTAATATGAGGTACAGCACGTTCTAAGATTACATAGCTTGCATAGTCTAGGAACCAGTCTTCGTACATGCCTTTTACAGCACGTTGACCATCTTCAAGATCTATCTTGGTGATTTTTTCGTCTGGATTATGCTCCAAATTGTCTTCTAACTCTTCGTTTTCGTCCATTTTCTAAACAGCTTCCGTTTCTTTTTCCTTGATTATAGCCTCTTCCTCCTCACTAGTCTCATCTATCTCCAGGCGCAGATTATCAATGATAAACTCCTGACGTTCTTGGGTGTTTTTTCCCATATAGTATTCCAGTATTTTATTGATACTAGAATCTTCAGTTAACATCACAGGTTCTAAGCGTATTTCCTCTCCAATAAATCCACCGAATTCATCTGGGGATATTTCACCGAGCCCTTTGAATCGTGTGATTTCAGCAGTTTTACCCAATTCTCTAATGGCATCAAAGCGCTCTTGATCGGTATAGCAGTATTTTGTTGTTTTTTTGTTTCTAACCCTAAAGAGTGGAGTTTCTAGTATGTATACATGACCTCTTCGGACCAAGTCAGGGAAAAACTGAAGAAAGAAGGTGAGTATGAGCAGGCGTATGTGCATACCGTCTACGTCGGCGTCTGTAGCTATTACCACTTTATTGTACCTTAGGTCATCCAGACTTTCTTCTATATTTAGTGCATGTTGTAGCAGGTTAAACTCTTCATTCTCATAGACTATTTTTTTCTTCAATCCAAAGCAGTTTAAAGGTTTCCCTCTAAGGCTAAATACGGCTTGAGTTTGAACATCTCGAGCCTTGGTGATGCTTCCAGATGCAGAGTCTCCCTCTGTGATGAATAGCATGGTCTCAAGATTGTTTTCTTTCTTTTCATCGGTAAAATGAATGCGACAGTCACGAAGTTTCTTGTTGTGAACACTGGCTTTTTTGGCTCGTTCACGCGCAATTTTACGCACACCAGCCATATCCTTACGTTCTCGCTCACTTTGTTGTATTTTTCTTAGTAAAGCGTCTGCAATTTCTGGATTTTTATGCAGGAAATTATCCAGCTGTGATTTGATAAACTGGTTGATTTCTGCTTTCAACGAGTTACCATCTGGAGACACTTCAGTACTTCCGAGCTTGGTCTTGGTCTGTGACTCAAAAACGGGTTCCTGTATACGCACAGATATAGCGGACACCAATGAAGCTCTAATGTCTGTGGGCTCAAAGCTTTTCCCATAAAAATCCCGAATGGTTCTTACAAGCGCTTCTTTAAAGGCTGCCACGTGCGTACCTCCTTGTGTGGTGTTCTGACCATTTACAAACGAGTAATAATCCTCTCCGTAGTGGTTATCGTGAGTAATCGCAATCTCTATATCACCATCCTTTAGGTGAATGATTGGATATTTGTTTTCCTCTTCGTTGGTTTTTCTCTCGAGTAAATCAAGAAGCCCATTCTTACTAAAATACTTGTTTCCATTGAAATTAATGGTAAGTCCAGCATTCAAATAGACATAAAACCACAGTTGATTATCGATATACTCTACGATGTACTTATGTGTTTTAAATATCTCTGTATCTGCAGTATACTCGACATATGTACCGTTTTTCTCATCTGTAGTTCCGCGTTCTTCTTTGATCAGTACACCGCGTTCAAAAATGGCAGTCATGGACTCACCTTCCCTAAAACTTTTTACCATAAAATAAGAGGAGAGGGCATTCACCGCCTTGGTACCTACTCCGTTTAGACCTACAGATTTTTGGAAGACTTTGCTGTCGTATTTAGCACCGGTATTGATTTTACTCACTACATCTACTACTTTACCGAGCGGTATACCACGACCATAATCCCGCACAGAAACCTTGTTGTCTGAGAGCTTGATGTCAATGCGTTTACCATTGCCCATCATAAACTCATCGATACAGTTATCTACGACTTCTTTGATAAGTATATAGATACCGTCTTCGGCAGATGAGCCGTTACCTAGCTTGCCGATGTACATACCTGGGCGGAGGCGTATGTGTTCTTTCCAGTCTAAGGACCGGATACTATCTTCGTTGTACTGATTTTCAGCCATTTAGTGTTGGTAATAATTTAATCTATACTGTAACTTCCAAATGTAGCATAGACGGCGGTTATACGTGAGTGTAGCTACTTATTTTTTTATAAACAAGGGAGTGGATAACGTTTAGTTGGAGATAGGAGTGATTAGTTAAAAGTGTAAACTGGAAGAATCGATTTCAACTTAGTTAGAATCATCAATATGCAGATACGAAATAATTCTAGACGCTAGTTTCCTTTCAGCTACTCCTGTGTGTGCACTTCTAGTCTCAGCTAAACCCAAGTGGACCTTAGTTAGTCTTATTGAAGTGAGAGTAGGACAGAATCTTTAAAACAGAAGATTGGGATATGATGGTTAATATATTCTGTCAGAAGGGGGCATTCTCATAGTTGTGTTTTGGAGTGAATAGATAGATAATAACAATAATTGTTATTTATCGTTATCTTTGAAATATGAATGTTTCACTAAATCCGCATTATGATAGTTTGATAGATAAACTTGTGTCCTCTGGACAATATAATTCTGCTAGCGAAGTAATACGCAGTGGACTAAGACTACTTGAGCAGCAGAACAAAGAGCAAGAGCTAAAAACAGCATACTACAAACAAGAAATTCAACGAGGACTTGATAGTGGAGACGCAGGATCTTGGAATAATGATGACTTTTTGAAAAAAGCGAAAGCACGAGCTTCTAAGTAGGATG
>DNHN01000229.1 GCA_003485825.1 Bacteroidota bacterium
ATCGTATTAGTTTCGTACGGAAAGATATTTAAGACTGTTATTAACCATAACAATGGAATCGGGGGTCCTCATAGAACCCCCTTTTCTTTGACACCATATACTTAACATAATATAAATTATAGGCAAAATGGTTGTACAAAATATATGAACCAATTTATACCGCTGCAATTTCAATAATACTATAAATTCGCAGTATGATATTAGCGTTTAAAATCGTCAGTTATTTAGAAGGTATTTCGTATTTACTTCTTTTAGGCGTTGGTGTGCCACTTAAATACTTAGCCGGCAATGACAGCTGGGTGAAATCTCTAGGAATGCCTCACGGACTCTTATTCGTAGCTTATATCTTCTTAGCCATCGTTGTTAGACAGTCAAAAAACTGGGACACGAAAACTACTAGTGTAGTTCTTATAGCTTCCATTATACCCTTTGGTACGTTTTACGTGGATAAGAAGTATTTGTAAAAAAATCGTGAGTATCACACTATTTCCACAGTAAATCAGATTTAGATTAGACGCTAACAACCTAATTATAAGCTTTTTGCTTTACTTTTGACCCGTGGCAATTTTTAAGGGTATTCTTACAGGAATGGGAACTATCGTATTCTTGGGGCCAGTATTTTTTACTTTGTTAAAAAATGCCATGCAAAAAGGTGTTTCAGCTGGCTTGCTTACTGCTTTCGGTATATTGGTCAGTGATATAGTTATCGCCGCTATCTGTTACTACGTAGCTGCTGATTTCATTAATGAATACGTGCATTTACCCATTGTAAAGTTTGTAGCAGCCTCTATCCTACTAACCTTAGGATTTGTATTTTATACCAAGCCTATTTCGGAACTAAAAGAATCAGCTCCACTTCCGCAAAAGGGATATTTTAAATCTTTCGGACAAGGGTTTATTGTAAATTTTGCCAATCCAACAGTATTTGTAATCTGGATGGGGTTTGTGACCCTAGGACAAACCATGTACAGCACAGATTCTGATGTTTATCTCTACATAGTAGGCATACTGATAGGTATTTTTGCTACGGATGCGGCAAAGGCATTTGGAGCAGCATATTTAAGCCCCTACCTTAAATCACATTCATTAACTTATTTATTCAGAGTTATAGCGATTATAGTAGCCGGTTTTGGTGTATACCTTATCTATCTTGGGTTGGCGCAATCCTTTAGCTAAAAGTCTCATTTACAACTGTTTGAATGACGCACACTCAGGGTATTTTTATTGCTATTCACCCCATATTCTGTTCCACAAGGTTCCCAATAACCGATTAATCATTTCTCCCTTAGGTTTTGGGCGCTGAGCTTCTGCTTGGAGTGCTCCGTGATCATCCGTAAGCTGATAACCAAAGCCATACTGTGGTGTGTTTCCTAAGTACATGGGACCGAATCTAGCATCATTATATACCAATGTATCTGGATTATCTGTATTGATGACATACCATCCTTTCGATAAAAACTTCAAGCGCTTCAACACGTTATCCTCAGAATAGTTACTTACGAAACCGTGATTTGTCTGAATCGCATGAAATTTAACATCCTGATCTTTATCAAAGATAGAATACAGCCCAGAGTACAAGACTGTGTCTCCATCCGCTGTGGCACTCCACAGAAATGTATTCATAGGAGTAGGCACTGTCGTTAACCTACTGTAAACTATCCCTTTAGACTCTAAATTATCTTCGAACACCTTATAGGTATACCACTTCACCCCGAGTGACCAGATCATATATAAACTACTAACAGCTAATCCTGCCCAATTCAAGTACTTGCGGGTATTCGACTGCCTATGGTAAAACATTGCAATAATCACAAAGACAAGGAATGGCACTGTGTAGAGTGGATCTATGACGAAAATATTATTCCATGCTAGCTTATAGGGCAATGGCCAAAGTAGCTGGGTACCCCAAGTAGTATGACAATCAAGCAGCGGGTGTGTAATAAGACTCCAGAAAAAAAGCTTCGTCCACTCCCACTTAGTAGCTTTCTGTACATATTCATTTTTCAGTATAAAAAATAAGCAAACTACAAACGTTGCTGAAAGTATACCTATTATCCACGGATTACCGGTACTAAGCGCAGGATAAGCGAGTATGACTCCCACCAACGTAGCAAGTAATATTTTCTCCTTTCGAACCAATATCCAAGCTAGCAGCGGAGCAAAAATTAGACTAAATAAGATACTGTGTGAGAAGCCACGATGCAATTCATTTGCCGTAAGAGAATCAAAAATAAGCGATTGATAAACGTCTAAATCGGGTATAGTGCCTGCTAGAGCTCCCCAAAGCATAGCCTTATTCCCTACTTTTCTCCCTAGCACCACCTCTCCTACGGCGGCACCTAGTACAATCTGTGTAAGTGAATCCATACCGTACTAATCCGTGTAATACTCTGCCTTAAACGGGCGGCGTAAATTGAACTCACTGGGTTTTAAGTTTTGAATGAAGGGTCTGAGAATAGCATTCGTTACTTTATTTCTATGCTTCGCATAAAACTTCATCTCTACGGGCTCTGCTCCCACACCACTTTTTATCTCTTCAGCAGTACGACCAATTTTCACGAACTTTAATTTTCGACGTATGGCTTTGTCAACAAAATCGTAAAGCATTCGTTGATATACGGCATAATCTAAGTTGTAATCGTAGTCTAACCCTATAAAATTACCATCAAAAACATCATCAAAGAGTGTAGCTGTGCTAAATCCGATCAGTTTACTGTCTACATAATATCCTCTAAAATAGAAATCGTCACCTAGGGCTTTTTTCATGGCAAATAGAGTCTTTGCATTTAATCTACCGAAACTGAAATTCGCTCTATCTACAATAGCACTGTACAGTTCGTCTACTTGATTGACTAATGCTTCCGAAGGGGTCGCATCAAAATCGATTACTGATAAACCCTCTGATTTTTTGAATACTTGTTTTGCTTTCGTCCTAAACTTAGAATTCATCGCATTGAGATAATCTTCGAACGACTGCCACGAAGCATCCAATTGGAGAATCATATTTACATCAATATTTACCTCACAACACCCATTTTCCTTAAAGCAAGCAGCTTTATTCAAAGACTCGGGCCAAAACTCTTTGATAAGTGTAATGGCTATCTTATTCCCGGCTTTCTTCTCCCGAAGATGTACTTCATCTATTGCCTTGTATAATTCGTTAAAAGCCTGGTCTTCAGAAATATCTTTAGAAAACAGAAAACCATTCTCTCCCGTAGCGAAGGCATTTCCACAGATGAGTATCTTTACATCTATAGAATTAATAATGCTTTTGGGCAGCATCCCTCCCATTCTCTCTGATAGCGCGGTGGTATTGATTTCATTGGGCGTGATAGGAATAATCTGACAATAGCCCAAACCAATGAATTCATTATTGGAATCAAAAAACTGAATGTATCTAAACGCTGTATGAGTAAGTCCTTCTTCCAGCGCTTTCACGTAATTCCGGGTTAGGTAAACATTATTGGTACCCACAAACTTATCCCACGCAGTACTATCTACGTCATCTATGCTATTGCAAAAGACGGTAAGCGTGGAATCTATATCGGGCTGAGCGATTTCGGTTAGAACAGTCAAATTGTATTACTTTAATATTTCTTGAATATGTGCATCTAAAACACCGAAGATCTTTTCTTTGTTTTCGGTAACGTCATAAACCACTTCCAAATCTTTGTTTACGACTAAAACTTGAGGAAAGTGTTTAGTGATTCCTGTTTTTAGCTGATCACTATATTCCTTGGCATTAACAATATGCGTAAAATGGAATGGAAAACGTTTAAGAGACTTCTGCACCGTCTCTTCATCTTCATCGCTTAACGCTATGAAATTGACCTTCTTATTTCCTTTGTACTTTTCGTGTAATTCATTGAGTTCAGGAATTTCACGAATACAGTCTCCACACCAAGTCGCCCAAACGACTAAGACGGTAGCGTCACCTTCTAAGTCTTTTTGGGTTATGCTCTGTTTAGCTAATGTTTCAAAACTGAAATCAGGGATTTTTATACCATCATTAGTGGTACTACAGGCAAAGATGGACATCATTAAAAGTGTTATTATCAGTTTATTCATTCAATTAATACTTCGATTCTATACCTTATTAACGAAAGAGAGCAGAAACTTCGACAAGATTATTAAAGTTTCTGCTCTCCACTATTTTAGTGTTAATTATTTACTGGTTATTTCATTAGGTGTATTTCTCCATTGAGATAGTACCATTTGGTTTGTTTAGGGTTGGTATACTGAATCATATAGAGATATACTCCCTGAGGTACTGGCTTACCTTGATATGTTCCGTCCCATCGGTCAGCTACATTTGTACTGCTAAATATAATTTCTCCCCACCTATTGTATATGGTCATCTGTAGTTTATTGACCCCTTGAGTGATTCCACCTAAACCATAGGTGTCATTTATGCCATCACCATTTGGCGAAAACCCATTGGGAATATGCACTAATAGATCAGCATTTACATAGACGTCTTGGTAGGTTTCATCTTTACATCCTTTGTCATTTACAATGCTAAGTGTTACTCTGTACAGACCTGAGTCCGCAAACTGATGGCCTACTGATGAACCGCTATAGAAAAAACCGTCACTGGTGCTCCAATCCCATTGTACCGGATTCCCTACAGACATATCCTTGAACGTAACTAATTCCGTCAGCGTGCTTGGCTTTAACGGTGTAAACACAAAGTCTGCAGTAGGCAAATCAAATACGCGTACAAGGTTTGAGATACCTACAGAGTCTCTACACCCTTGATCACTCTCAGCTACAGCGCTTATTGGATACGTACCTGGAACAGTGTAAGTATGTGTATTGGCTTGATTTACAGTACCGTCGCCCCAAGTGTAGGTAATAGCACTAATTGCTCCAGAAGGTATGGTTGAATTATTTACAATGGCGGCATCAAAAGGGATACAACCACTATCCGCATCTATCTGTACATCTAACACTGGTAGTGGGTGAATAGCAACATCACGAGTAAGTGTATCTAAACATCCTTTATCACTTTCACTTATCAGTCGTATCTCATGATTTCCATAAGAAGGAAATACGTAGGAGACGCCACTCCCCGTGTAGTTTACCCCATCTACAGTCCACTGTAAATTCGATACGTTGCCTGAAGTTAATGTACTGGAATTTGTCAATACCGTGTTCTTTCCAAAGCACTGGTTCGAAGAAGTAAATGAAGTATTTGGTACCGGGTAAATGGTAGCTACTTTTTGAATACTATCAACGCAGCCATTTCCGCTAGTCGTGATTAGTTTAATCCTATATAAACCTTCTCCTGAAGTACTAAGTGTTGGGTATTGTTTTGTAGAACGACTTACTCCATCTACCAGCCATTGATAGCCAGATATAAACGCAGGAACTTGAATCGTACTATTATCTGTAGGGAGAATATTCTCACCATCACAGACGTCGGATACTGTAAAATTAGCACTAGGACTTACAAAAGACTCAAAACTATCCAGTAAGGAAATACGGCATCCATTTTTAGTCATTACCTCTAGGTTCACTCGATAAATACCCGCTGAGTTAGCAGTATAGCTTACCGTAGAGTCTGTGCCAATTGAAGTGCCATTTACTGTCCAAGCATATGCGGAGAAACTATCTAGCCCAAGACTATTAGTAGAGCTCATCTCTTGACTGTATCCCTCACAGAGGTCTGAAGTGTTAATGTTTACTATATCAGGATTCGTAATTAATATACTCAAAGTAGTATCTGTTTCACAGCCTAAATCTGAGGTTGCAGTGAGTGTTACAGTCTTTTGCCCATTTGTGAGATACTGTATTTTAGTTGGAGAACCTGCACCAGTAGTTCCATTACCGAAATTCCAAGCTACCGTATAGGTGCCAGAGGATAGTGTTGTACCATCTATGAACATTGTACTATCACTCAAACATAGTCCGGTGGCCGTAAATGTAGGAATAGGCAGTGGGTCTACCTCAATATCTTGTGTAAATGTATCGCGACAAAAACTATCCTGCTCCATAATAAGCGTCACTTTAAACGTGCCAATACTGCCAAACGTAGAAGTAAAGTTATACGTACTAGCGGTATCAGGTACACTGGTATACCACGTAGTGTCCGTATATGTGCCACCTTCCAGTATACTTGTATTCAAGAAACTATTCCCTTCTCCGAAACAAGTATCGTAATAACTGAAGGACACATCCATTCTCGGATGTTTATAGAACTCTTTGGTTATGGTATCCTTGCACCCGCTATCAGAAACAACCTCAAGTGTTATTTGATATTTGCCGCTGTCTCTAAAGAAGTGGATAGGATTTTCATCCAACGAACCTGAGAAATCACCATACCCCCACCTGTTGGTATCAATGCCACCGGTAACTAAAAAAGACTGATTAATTAAGTATGAGCTATCATAGAAACAAGCATTAGAAACAGCAAAATCTGCTTTTGGATTAGGGTTAACAACTAACGAATCTATTAAAGTATCCTTGCATTGGTTAGTCGTAACCACCTCCATACGAACCTCAAACTTACCTGTAGTATCAAACAAATGAGAAATGGGACTCCCGTATTTTACTCCACTAGCTCCTTGTATGTTCCAAATACTGATCAATTTGGTCTCCGGTGAAGGTATTACACTTTCGTCCGTAAAAATGGCAGTTAAACTATCGCAAAGGTTTGTTTTACTCATCCGAGCTTCTGGCTTACCAAATATTTTCACCTCTACAAAGGCGGAGTCATAATTAGAACATCCGTCAAATGCAGGTTTATAGGTATAGAGTTTAGCTACGTAAATACCTGTATCTAAGTACAAATGCGTTGGGTTTTGTACCGTATCAGTAATGCCGTCACCAAAGTCCCATTCCCACCTTACCACTGTATATTCGGCTTGTCCAGTGAAATTAGTAGGTCTACCTATACAGTTAGTCACTTCTCCATTCTTGGTACTATTGGCTACTTTAGCTTGTGCAGTAAGGTCTATAACATTAGCACCTGCAGCATATCCATAACTCTCATACTGTCCCTCACCATACGCTGTCGCTATGAAACCCTCACTTGCTTTAAGTCTGTGATTACCTCTAGATACGGGTATCCGCGCATAGCTATAAAAAGAATTATTGGGTACCGAAGTAAAGGTAGCTGTAGCACCATCAATTCTAAATGAAGATGATGCAAAACCTGGAATTACAATATTTATGTAATGATTATCTATATCATAAAATCGACTACTGTAT
>DNHN01000055.1 GCA_003485825.1 Bacteroidota bacterium
AAAGAGCTCCTCGCTGTGGTATGGTTTTACAGCCAAGAAGATAATGTTTGCAGGCTTTATAGCCTCTGCTAGGTCGTCATATACACGAAATCTGTTGTCCTCCTTGAGGTGTTGTCTTACAATGGCGCTCTTATCATAAATAAGTAGGTGCTTATCTCTAATGTGCGGTGAGTCTACCATTCCTTCGGCAAAGGTCAATCCCATATTGCCGGCTCCTATCATTAATACTTTCATTTTATGCTGGTATATTAAGTATATGCTTGTGGAATACCTACTGTTCTAGGCGCCAATTTCAATTTTAGCAAAATGGAGACTCTAGTTTCAATTATTGAAACAACAAAAAAATGGAGCCACTCTCGCGACTCCATTCTATATATTAAAACTAGTTCATTATAAACTAGTCATTGTTTACTTTAAGATCTACTTAGCAAAATTCACCGCCCTACGCTCACGTATCACAGTTATCTTGACTTGTCCCGGGTAGATCATTTCCTTCATTATCTTCTGTGAGATGTCAAAGGAAAGCAGGTCCGCTTGCTTGTCATCCAGTATGTCACTGTCTACAATCACACGCAGTTCTCTACCTGCTTGTATGGCGAATGATTTTTCTACTCCTTCAAATCCTAGTGCTAGCTTCTCTAGGTCTTGTAGACGCTTGATGTAGTTTTCACTGTCTTCTCTACGAGCTCCTGGTCTAGAACCGCTTATAGCATCACACGCTTGAACGATAGGAGAGTACAGGTTCGTCATTTCTATCTCATCATGGTGAGCTCCCACGGCGTTGCATATTTCAGGATGTTCTCCGTATTTTTCACACAGTTTCATTCCTAATAATGCGTGTGGCATTTCACTTTCGCTATCAGGCACTTTACCTATATCGTGAAGCAGACCGGCTCTTTTAGCACGCTTCGCATCTAAGCCAAACTCAGCTGCCATCGTAGCGCAAAGATTAGCTACTTCTCTACTGTGTTTGAGTAGATTCTGTCCATATGAAGATCTGAATCTCATACGTCCTACCATACGAATAAGTTCAGGGTGCAGTCCATTTACGCCAAGATCAATAACGGTTTTTTCACCGTATTCATTTATTTCTTGCTCTACATCTTTCTTGGTCTTCTCTACGACCTCTTCTATACGTGCTGGATGTATTCTGCCGTCTGCTACTAGTCTGTGGAGTGCCAGTCGAGCGATTTCTCTTCTCACTGGGTCAAAACCAGAAAGAATGATAGCCTCTGGAGTATCATCTACGATAATTTCTATACCTGTAGCTGCTTCAAGTGCTCTAATATTACGACCTTCTCTACCAATGATACGGCCTTTGATATCGTCATTGTCTATATTAAATACAGTTACTGAATTTTCTATAGCTTGTTCCGCTGCGGTTCGCTGTATCGTTTGCAGAATCATACGCTTAGCATCCTTATTCGCAGATAGTTTAGCTTCTTCTATGATGAGTTTCTGCTGAGTGAGTGCTTCCGTACGAGCATCTTTGGCTACAGCTTCTATCATTTGTGCCTTAGCGTCTTCTTTCGACAAGCCAGCTATAGTTTCCAATTGAGAAATCTGCGCACTGATCTGATTTTTGAGTTCCTCTTGTTTGATCTTTACGATATCTATCTGGCTGTTGAGATTCTTCTTAAGCTCATCGAGCTCTTTTTCTTTTTGAGTGTTATGAGCTATTTTAGCGTCTAGACTTTGTTCTTTTCTCTTTACATCATTGAAGCGATCATCCAGTTCCTTGTCCTTTTCTCGAGTAGATTGGTTGTGGTCGTTTTTGAGTTTATGAAACTTCTCTTTTGCCTCTAATTCACGCTCACGTTTATATGAGTCGGCTTTAGACTTAATAGACTCTGCTTTAGATTTTGCATTGGCTAGGATAGATTCCGCCTTTGCCTCAGACTCTATAGCCTTTGTACTTGTGTTTTTGCTAGCTATTACCCAAGCTACACCTCCTCCTGCGAGTAGTGCTACTATGGCTGCTATAATTGTTGTCATCATTTTTATTTTTCTTTTTTAGTGTTTAAAAATGACTAAACGTATGAAGAAGTGAATATCCGTACTCGTGTTTAAATATGGAGCAAATGCTCTAGTTCTTTAAGCTTAGTGTTTATGTTTTCTATATCTAGTATTTGGTGATTAGCCTCCTTTTCTTCAGAGGCAAATTCCAAGGCCACCATAGAAAGAGCGTCTTGTTTATCCTGGACCGAGAAATTGTCGATATAGAATTTTGCTCTTTCATTTATGATTTTAGCCGCCTGACGCACGCCTCCTTCTTCAGAGGTTTTTATGCGTAGCGGATAAAAACGATCACATATATTTACTTTTATGGATATCTCTTTTTCAGACATTTTAGTCTGTTTGGTTGTTTTGGTTTATTGTTTTATTAATCTTAAGCATTGGTCTATCTCCTGTATAATCTGCTCTATTTGTGTTTTGAAAGCAGATGTATCTTTAGATGAGCCAGCGCTCTCTGCAAGTTTACTGATTTTATTTGTTTCTTCATTATTTAGTAATGCTTGCGTCTTGGTTTCTAGTTCTTGTTTTAAAATCTTATTTTCTAAGGTCAGTTGCTCGTTGTTGCTTTCTAGCATCGCACACTTAGCTTTAAGCTGTTTGATGTGAAATTCTATGTTTTCTAATCGAGCAAACAGTTCCATTATTTTCTAATGATAGCGTTCAGATTTGTTTCAAAGTTAGTAATTAATTTAACCATTAATGTATCTATCTCTTTGTCCTCCATAGTCTTCTTAGGATTATATAGGAAAAAGGCTACAGCAAATGATTTTTGGTTTTCCTCCAATGGCTTACCTTCATAAACATCAAATAAAAGGATGTCTGTAAGTACTTGTTGAAGTGTTTGTTTTGCTATTTTTTCGACCTCTGCATAGCTTGTCGATTTGTCCAGTACCAAAGAAAGATCTCTTCGTACAATAGGGAATACAGGGATGTCCTTTAATTGGATAGTACTGTTGGCCATTTTTAGACAAGCATCCCAGTCTATATGCACAGATATTACTTCTTGTTTCAGTCCGTGTGCTTTCATCTGTTGCTTGGTGATGGTGCTTACGGTTACTAACTTGTCTAGTTGCTTTGGTGCAATATTTAGTTTCTTAAAAATGTTGGCAGCTACGGCCAATAATTCATCTGCAGTAGCTTTTTCACTCTTAGTGCTCCAATGTTCAGGATACCTGTCTCCAGAGAAGGTAAGTTGGAGGGACTCCAGTTCTTCATATTTCCCGTTTCTTTTGAAATAAGTCTTGCCAAATTCATAGAACTTTAAATTGGTATTTTTACGATTCACGTTGTATGCCACGGCACCTAGTGCAGAGTTTACAAGTTCCATTCGCAAGACATCCATATCTTGACTCAGAGGATTAAGCATGTATACTGCCTCGGCTAATTCTTCCTCACTATATAGCTTACTTGCCACCAGTGAGTTGTTCATTATTTCGTTAAAACCTATGTTGCTGAGGTATTCGCTTACTTTAGTTTTTGTTTTGTTAGGAGAGTCCTTAGCTATCACAGAAGGTACATAATTTACTTTCTGAGGAATAGGAATACTGTCAAAGCCGTATACCCGCAGGATCTCTTCATAGATGTCCACTGGTCGTTCTACATCTGGCCTGTAGCGGGGCACTTCTAAAAAGAGGTTCTGATTGTTATTTGCTTTAATTTTTATCTCGAGACTTTGAAGAATACGAATAGCATCCTCTTCAGGTATTTCGTGTCCTACAAATGCATTAAGTGCGTCTAGTTTAATCTCTATTTGTCTTGGCTCGAGTAACTCTGGATAAACATCTACTACTTCAGAAGCTATTTCACCACCTGCTTCTTCTAGTATCAAGTTAACTGCTCTGATGAGAGCAAAATTGACCATCTCTGGATCTGTACCTCGTTCAAACCTATAGCTAGCGTCAGTGTTTAGTCCAAAGCTCTTTGCTGTCTTACGAACCGCTGCCGGGTTGAAGTAAGCACTTTCTATAAATATAGTTCTAGTGGCACTGGATACTCCTGAGTCTATTCCGCCAAGCACACCTGCTAGAGCAAGTGGCTTGTTAGCATCCGCTATAATCAGGTGCTCTGCAGTCAGTTCGCGTTCTTCCTCATCTAAGGTAATTAGTTTTTCCCCCGGTTTGGCATATCTGGCCTCTATCTTATTGCCCGAAATTCTATTATAATCGAATGCATGAAGGGGTTGGCCAATCTCATGTTGGATGAAATTGGTAATATCTACCACGTTATTTATGGGTTTTAAATCGATAGATTGAAGTCTCTTTTTAAGCCAGTCTGGGGACTCTTTTACTTCTACCCCCGTGATCGTGATGCCACTGTATCTGGGTGTAGCTTTAGCATCAAGTATGCTGACGTCAACGCGCATTTGTCCACGGTCATCTATGCGCTCAATGCTTGGTTTTCGATATTTCTCACCAGTGAGCGCTTGTAGTTCACGTGCCACGCCCATGTGAGAGATGGCATCGCCTCTATTGGGTATGATGGCTATCTCTAATTGGTGGTCTGATTCAATAGTGTATATATCAGTAAGTAGCGTGCCTGGTGAGAGACTGCTATCCAATACCATGATGCCCGAAGTATCTGATCCGAGGCCTATTTCATTTTCACCGCATATCATTCCTTCAGAGACTTCACCTCTTATTTTAGCTTTTTTAATGTCAAAACTACCCTCGTCTGTATATAAGGTAGTGCCTACCGGTGCTACTACTACTTTTTGTCCAGCATCTACATTAGGAGCTCCACAGACGATGTTAAGAATTGTATCGTTTCCTATGTCTACGGTCGTTTTGTTTAGTTTATCTGCGTCAGGATGTTTCTCTTTGGTAAGTACGTGTCCTACTACTAAATTTTTTAACCCTCCCTTTATAGATTCTGTTTTTACGATATGCTCCACTTCTAACCCGCTCATAGTGAGTTTTTCACATATTTCTTCTAAGGGTAATTCTAAGTTGATGAATCGGTTTAACCAGTTGTATGATATCTTCATGATAAAAGCTAAGGGCGAAGATAATTTTGTATTTGTAAACTAAGGTTTTCGTTTAGCCTTTTTATTAATTTTTATTAATTTCGAGGCTTATTATGCCAATAGAAAAAGTGTTGCAAGACGTGTCCATAGAAGAAGAACAAGTAAGCTACTGGGTAGATTACATTACTAGGTTAGGAGAGACTTACCTTCCAAAGATAGCTGCAGCTATTGCTACGCTTGTAGTAGGTTGGTGGTTAATATCACGGTTTAATCGATGGTTCAAAAAAACACTAACGACCAGAGCTGTTGAAGTCTCCTTGATTCCTTTTTTGTGTAGTTTAGTTAATGTCTTGCTTAAAGTACTACTACTTGTTACGGTAGCTTCTATGGTAGGCATAGCTACTACGAGTTTTGTTGCCGTATTAGGTGCGGCATCTTTGGCTGTAGGTTTAGCCCTGCAAGGAAGTCTTGCTAATTTTGCAGGTGGAGTTCTTATACTTTTATTTAAACCTTTCAAAGTTGGTGATTTCATAGAAAGTGATGGAGTGAAGGGGACTGTACAAAGTATATCTGTCCTCAATACGGTACTTACTACTCCGACAGGTAACAATGCCATTTTACCCAATGGAACGGTTGCGAACAATAAGGTCTTAAATTTCTCGATGCAAACTACGCGTAGAGTAGATTTGACAGTAGGTATCGGTTACGATGAAGATATTGCATTGGCGAAAAAGGTGTTGATCGACGCCCTAGCTGCTATGCCGCATGTGTTAGAGGATCCTGCTCCATTTGTAGGCGTATCAGGTTTTGGAGATAGCTCAGTTGATTTAGTTGTAAGGCCAACAGCACTTTCAGAGCACTATTGGGAGGTGTTTTTTGAAGCTCATGAAGTGATTAAAAAGGCATTAGACGATAATAATATCGAAATTCCATATCCGCATCAAGTGGAGATTCAAAAGAAGGGGTAGGCCGTAAACTAGGTTAGAGCATCTCCATCACCAATTCTGGTGGTCTACATACCACTGCTTTATTTGCAGTCTCTACTATTGGTCGCTCAATAAGTTTTGGGTTGGCAACCATCGCATCTATAACTTCACTGTCTGAAAGGTCTTTGCCTTTGTAGTTTTCTTTCCAGATTGCTTCACTTTTTCGGATGAGCGCCATAGGAGTGATTCCTATCTTGTTTATCAGAGCACTCAATTCCTCTTTAGTCAAGGGATTGTGAATATAGTCTACTATCTCAATCCCCTCTTGTGGCATAAGGGCTAAGCATTGTCTACTCTTGGAGCAACGGTTATTGTGGTATATTTTCATATTTAAGTTTAAAACTAAGTTTAAGTTAAAGTTTAAGTATTCATTCGCTAAATGCGATTGAATTTTAGACTTAGATTTTACCTTAAACTTAAGCTTGTTCTTTAAGAACCTGGAGCTCCCATCACAGTCGTGTACTTCAGTACTAGTTTCTTGTCTGGGAAAATGCGTTTGTAGCAGTTCTGTACAGCAATAGTAGCCTCATGAAACCCGCACAAGATTAGCTTTAGCTTTCCTTCGTATTGGTTGATATCGCCTACCGCAAATATGCCAGGAACATTGGTAGAGTACGTTTCAGTATTTACTAATATTGCCTCTTTGCCTAAGTCTAATCCCCATTCTTTTATAGGTCCGAGTTTTGGACTTAGCCCAAATAAAGGTATAAAGTAATCCGCTTCTATCTCAGTTACCGTTCCGTTATTTTC
>DNHN01000028.1 GCA_003485825.1 Bacteroidota bacterium
AGATAAGCAATTCAAGGAAGACGCACTTGGACAAGAGGCAAAGTTCAAAAATGCAAAACTAAGCTACTACACCTCAGATTTTGAGTGGGCTAAAAGCCAACTAGATATTCTGAAGACAGCTACATCCCAATTGATAAGCAACAATGCAATAGAACTAGCACTGCGTATCCAAGATAATACTGGTTTAGATACTACAGAAGATGCGATGAAGGAATATGCTACAGCCGAGTTTTTCTTGTTTAAAAATGAAATAGATAAGTGTACTGAAATACTAAATCTACTGCCCTTCAAATATCCAGACCACTCGCTACAAGACGAAATCTATTACCTTAAAGCACAGGTGCAAGAAAAGCTAGGAAACTACGATGAAGCGAATAAGCTGTACACTGCACTTTACACGAAATACAATGAAGATATTCTAGCCGACAATGCCTTATTTAAATCTGCTATTATCATGCTACAAATTCTTGACAAACCTAAAGTAGCACAAGACCTTTTCGAAAAACTAATACTAGAGTACAACTCTAGTCTTTATGCCGTAGATGCACGTAGAATGTACTATGGCTTAAAGGAGGGTAAAAGTAAAGAAGAACTTTACCAAGGTAATCTCATCAACTAACCATGCCGATCAAAAAATACCTGCCACACCTGCTCGTTCTTATCGGATTTTTTATAATTAGCGTACCTCTTTGGCTCAAGGTAGACGTACTTCCAATGCGAATATGGGATGAGTCTAGAAATGCGGTGAATGCTATTGAGATGTACCAAACGGAAAATTGGCTG
Source organism: Bacteroidota bacterium (assembly GCA_003485825.1). Classification (GTDB taxonomy): domain Bacteria; phylum Bacteroidota; class Bacteroidia; order NS11-12g; family UBA9320; genus UBA9320. The sequence continues at coordinate 784 of DNHN01000028.1, forward strand.
GTACGAACCTATGATTTTGCTCCTGAAAATTATGAGCTAAAACCTCCACTGCTTACATGGTTTCAAGTAGCTTCCCTACATGTATTTGGTCTTAATGAGCTGGGCATACGGTTTCCTTCTGTAATTTTTAGTCTAATCACCCTAATGGTGCTGTTTTCGCTGGTGTACCGCATGACTGAAAAGTGGTACATTGCTTTTTTGGCTTCCTTTATAGTCGCTACTTCAGCGGGTTTTTATACCGAACACTTGGGTAGGTTTGGAGATCATGAAGCATTGCTTGTCTGCATATACAGTTGCTTGTTTTACATTGTATACATGTATAGTATCACCCAAAAGGTGAGGTACATTTACCTTACTGCTCTCACAGTAGCACTCGCCATACTTTGTAAAAGTATTTCTGTAGGTATGTTGCTTCCCGGCATATTTCTGTTTTTATTGTTTGACAAAAAGATACTTACTCTTCTAAAAAACAAACACACATACTTTGCTCTACTTTTCGGGGCTCTTCCTGTTTTTGCTTACTATTATCTTCGTGAGCAAGCTCAGCCAGGATATCTTCATTTAGTATGGCAAATGGAATTATTCCCTAGATTCTTTAATACCTCTACAGAACTCGTCTTTCAGAAAGACCCCTTTAGCTACTACTTTGACCTTATCCGTACCTCAAAGATGGAGTACTGGGTGTGGTCACTCCTGCTTGTTTTACTGGCGCCGTTTGTGGCTAAAAAAATAGATAGACGCTGGGCGTTTTGGTGCATACAAGCGGTGACATTCCTTCTTATTATATCCAGTGGAACTAAAAATTTTTGGTACTCCGCCCCGGCCATCCCTATGCTAGCTGGTGCCATAGCCCTAAGTGTTCATCTCTTGGTTCATAAAAATAGGAAGTGTGGCTTTTTAATAGCTATTCCGCTAACGATACTAGCTACTCTGAGTTATCAAAAAGCGTATGCATATGCTATGCAGCCTGGAGAGCGATACTACGAATGGGAAACCAACGGTATTTCTCATTTCTTAAAAAACGAAAATCACCTTGCTCAGGTTAGTCCTGGAACTAAAATTCTATTAGATGATAAGTATGGTCTTGAGCCACATAAGTTCTATGTCAAGGCGCTTAAATTAGAGCGGGGTATAGATATAAAACGCACAGAGCTTTATCATATAAAGCCTTACGACACTTTACTCATTTCACACTTAAGCACTTTTCAAAAACTTAAGGAGTCTTATGAAATAAAGGTCATAGATAGTTCCTATAGTCACACGAAACTATTGACCATTTTACCCAAAGATTCTTTAGTCCAAATAGACTCTGTAAGCCAATTCAGCTCTGTAGAATAGTCCATTTGCAAAGTCGGTATTGAGTGGCACTCTATCATCTCCAAAACGGAAAAGACTGAGCCCAAAGTCTATCTTGTCATCATTCTCATACACACGAAACGATCGGCCTAGAGACACTCCAGCCATTCCACGTACTATTACGCCCTTTATCGGTTCATAACCTACGTGTGCAGCTATTTCATTAGAAAGGTGGTGCATATAAAAGGGTCTTTTTACTACGGCTGGCAAGTTTACCATAGGGCCTTGCAAATTATAGGACTTTACCGTTGCTCGCCAATTTACTCCTGCAGTAAACTTTGGACTAAGGCTATAGTTTATCTTAGCATACGATGGCACTATGACGTCCATTTCCAATTTCTTCTTCTTGTAATAAAAACCGAATAACGGTACCAAAAAAGGACCAAATTGATCACCATTCATATATGCTCCAATCTTGTAGCTTAAGTTTTCTGTTTTCTTCTTTTTAGCAAGTACCAAACCGCCGAATTGAAAGTCTTCTGAGCTAGTGGTTGCTGTAAATGTAGAGGCAAGCTTGGGTAGCAGTAAGAACGTAGTACTCCACTTATCAGAGTGTTTTATATTCATGCCCATCTTGAGTATGAATGAAGAAACGGGTGTCATTTTTTCTCCCGGGTCAAAAGAAGTATTGACTCTATCGTACACCAATCCTGTTAAAATAGCGTTCCCATTTTTGAGTTTAATGGGCGTCGTGATGTTAATGTTTATCTTCTGTAAATCCGTAGTTTGATTGCTACTATCAAAAGTATTTTGGGGTGTAGCGGTATACTCAGAATGTAACACGTCTACGTAATTTTGAGCGAAGCCCAATAGTCTGTATAAAAATAAAACTAGAACTAAATACTTTCTCATTAGACACAATGATAGTGCATCACATGTACTTTTACCGTTTTAAAATATGTTTAACATCGTTTTACTAGAACCTCGCATGCCTGGAAATGTAGGCACCATAGGTCGACTGGCTGTAGCTACAGGATGTACACTGCACCTTATCAAACCCTATGGATTTAAGGCTATAGACGAAGAAAAAGTAAAACGAGCAGGTATGGACTACTGGGCAGATCTTAATTTTATAGAATACGAAAACATAGAAGAGTTCTGGGCTATACATCCTTTTAATGAAAGGCACTTTCTCTCTACTAAAAAAGCTGCGAAGCTCTATACTCAGTTTGCATTTAAACCTAAGGACTACCTGTACTTTGGTAGAGAGGATACTGGTCTACCAGAGCCCCTAACGAGCAAACAGTCAAGATCTTGCATGTCTATTCCCATGGTAGACGGTGCTCGCTCTCTCAATATAGCAAACGCTGCTTCTGTAGTGGTGTATGAGGGCTGGAGGCAAAATATATCCTTCTAAAATTTAAATATCTAGTCATCAGTAGGTTTACCTAATCTTGGTTTTCTTTCTCCACATTTTCTTGCTTTACACTTTTCTTTAAGGCTAAATTATGGTCAATAAAAAAGATAATAATAGTGTCAAAACAAATCGTACATATGGACCTGGACACTTTCTACGTATCCGTAGAGCGGCTCATAGACTCGCGGCTAATAGGTAAGCCCGTGCTACTCGGTGGTGTGGGAGATAGGGGTGTGGTAGCTAGTTGTAGTTACGAGGCCCGCACCTTTGGTGTGCATAGTGGTATGAGCATGAAAATGGCCCGCCAACTCTGTCCACAAGGCATAGTAATAAAAGGCAATGCGGGCACCTACTCCAAGTACTCCAAAACAGTAACTGAAATCATACGCGAAACTGCCCCCATAGTAGAAAAAAGCAGCATAGATGAATTTTACCTAGACCTTACGGGTATGGATAAATTCTTTGGCTGCTACAAGATAGCCAGCGAGCTGCGTACCCGTATCACCAAAGAAACCGGTCTGCCCATATCCTTTGGGATGTCTGTAAATAAAACGGTAAGCAAGGTGGCCACCGGCGAAGCCAAGCCCGATGGCCAGAGGAAAATAGACTTTGGTGAAGAGAAACCTTTTCTAGGTCCATTGTCTGTAAAAAAAATACCGATGATTGGCAAAAAAACAGCCTTCATGCTGAATAGAATGGGCGTACAAAAAATATATACGCTACAAGAAATGCCTCTGGAGTTGCTGGAAAAAGCATTTGGTAAAAACGGTAAAATGATGTGGCAAAAAGCCAATGGTATAGATCACAGCCCACTCATACCCTATCACGAAAAAAAGAGCATAAGCACCGAACGTACCTTTATGAAAGATACCATAGACACCCGCAAACTCAAAGATATGGTAGTAGCCATGGTGGAACAGCTCGCCTACGAACTACGCCACGGGCAGCGGGTGTGCTCTACTATCAGTATCAAGCTGAGGTACTCCGACTTTCAGACGGTGAGTAAGCAAAAACGCATCCCTTACACCGCTGCAGATCATACACTTATTGCTCACGCCAAAGAACTCTTTGACTCGCTCTATAGCCGCCGTGTTCGCATACGCCTAGTGGGTGTACGCCTAGGAGACTTGGCTAGTGGCGGGCATCAGATAGACCTCTTTAATGATGATGATAGAATAATAGATCTGTACCAAGCTATGGACAAGATGAAAGCTCGCTATGGTGCCAACGCTGTGAGACGAAGTGTGGCCTCAGAAGTAAAAGGCCTGGGCCGTGGAAATCCGTTTAGTGGCGAACCTAATGTGGTGCCAGCTCATCGGAATGCGTGATTGTCTGTTCTCGGTACAAAAGACACCAAATAAAGTCGACACCTATTTGTCATCTCAAGTGGCGGACTAAATCCTAACTATATCAAGAAGTGAACAAATAGCAAAACAAGGAAACGCTTCAAAATTTTCTCGACAGCAGTTTGTCTTTTCGAGTGGGTTTTTGAGCATCACCAAAAAATTTATACCCAGAAATGTACCTCAACTGCCACACATATTACTCTTTCAAATACGGGACGATGTCGCCGAAGGAATTGCTTTCAGAAGTGGGTGCTGCCCTGCAAAATCAGGTAGGAACTGCCCCGCATAATCATGGTGTAGGAACTGTCATGCAAGGAAACACCTACAATAAACAGGGCAGTACCCACATGCCAATAATTGCCCTCACAGACATCAACAGCACCTCTGGTTGCTTATACCACGCCTTCGAATGCCAAAGACTCGGCTGGCCAGTCATACTCGGTGTTGATTTTAGAATAGAAAACCAACAGCAGTTCATTGCCATAGCCAAAAACAACGAAGGGTTTCAGAATATTAATTTTTACCTGACTGAATTTTTGTTGCAAGGCAAGAACTCGTCTCGAGGCGAGTTCTCACAAGAACCGATAATTAAAAATGCCTACATTGTATACCCTTTTAAAAATGTACCTAAACGTAAGCTTCGAGCCAACGAATACATCGGCGTAAATCATACGGAATTGTTTGCTGCGAGTACCGCCTTGCAGGGCTGTAATAACAAAGATAAATACGTCGCACTAAACACCGTCACCTTTCGCAATAAACGGGATTTTAACGCACACCGGCTGCTGCGGGCCATTGACAAAAACCTGCTGCTAAGCAAACTGCCCGTAGAAGAACAAGGCGAAATACATCATAAATTTTATTCGTCCGAAGAGCTGAACAAGCTCTACGACGGATATGAATATTTGCTAGAAAACACCGAAAAACTATTGGCCAGCTGTAGTCTGCATTTTGATTTTAATGACAAGTCTAAACTTCAAAACAAACGTACTTACTCCCAAACTAAAGAGCAAGATGAAAAGCTACTACAACACCTAGCAGAACAAGGGCTGGCCTATCGCTACAAAGGCAATGTTACCCCCGAAATAACCGAACGGCTAAATCGCGAACTGCAAGTGATTAAGCAGTGCAACTTCATTCCCTATTTTTTGATAAACCACGACATACTGCGTTATGCTCGCAGCAAGGGGTATTTCTACGTAGGACGGGGAAGTGGAGCCAATAGTCTAGTGGCATACCTCCTCCGCATTACCAATGTAGATCCCATAGAACTCGACCTCTACTTCGAGCGATTCATAAACCCTAGCCGTAAGTCTCCGCCCGATTTTGATATCGATTTTAGCTGGCGAGACAGGAATGACGTGACCCAATACATTTTTGACACCTATCCAAACACAGCTCTCATGGGTGCTTTTGTTACATTTCAGGCCAAATCCGTAATACGTGAACTAGGCAAAGTGCTGGGCCTTCCTGCAGACGAGATAAAAAACATACAACGTACCGATAGGCCACAAGAACTCGACCATCTGGGTAAACTCTGCATACTCTACAGCAGGTACATCCACGGTTTTCCAAACCACCTGAGCATACACAGCAGCGGTATCATTATTACCGAAAAACCCATCCAATACTTCGGAGCCACAAGCATGCCACCTAAGGGTTTTCCTACTGCCCATTTTGACATGCACATCGCCGAAGATGCAGGCATTTATAAGTATGACATTCTCGCACAGCGAGGCTTGGGGAAAATAAAAGACACCCTGCAGGTAATTAAGCAAAACCAGCCCAATGCTCCCGACTTTGATATAGATGACATCGACCGTTTCAAGCAAGATGAAAAGATAAAAGATCTGCTTCGTAGAGGCGATGCTATAGGTTGTTTTTATGTGGAAAGTCCCGCCATGCGGGCTCTCATGAAAAAGCTACAAGTAGATGACTACCGTGGTCTCGTGGCAGCTAGCTCTATTATACGTCCCGGCGTTAGCAATAGCGGTATGATGGCTGAATACATCAAGCGGCACCGCGACCCCAATGCCCGCAAAAAAACACATCCAGTACTGGCTAAAATACTGCACGATACTTACGGAGTAATGGTGTACCAAGAAGACGTACTCAAAGTGGCTCACTATTTTGCTGGACTCACGCTCGAAGAGTCCGATGTGTTAAGACGTGGAATGAGCTGGAAATTTAGAGAACGAACAGAATTTAAGGTGGTAGAAAAACTCTTTTTTGATAACTGTGCTGCCAAAGGGTACAGCCTAAAACTAAGTCAAGAAGTCTGGACACAAATAGAAAGTTTTGCCAACTATGCGTTTGCCAAGGGGCACTCGGCTAGCTATGCCGTAGAAAGCTACCAAAGTCTCTTTCTAAAAGCCTACTTCCCGCTAGAATACATGGTCGCTACAATCAACAATTTTGGTGGGTTTTACCGCACAGAGCAGTACATACAAGAGGCTCGACTAAAAGGTGCACACATAGAAGTACCTTGTGTGAATAGGAGCAGTTTTGAAACTACAATAGCCGGTAAAAACATCTTCTTGGGTTTTCAGCACGTGGCAGAACTAGAGGCCAAAGTAATAGATGCCCTGCTCATCAACCGAAGAGATTTTGGCCCGTTTACAAGTCTAGAAAATTTCACCCAAAGAGTGAATGCTAGCCTAGATCAAACGGTGATATTAATTCGTATCCATGCATTTCGATTTACAGGTAAGACCAAACACTGGCTGCTCTGGAAAGCGCATTTTTTATTGGTGGCACGTTCGTCTAACCCTTTGACTGCGCTCAGGACGACTCACCCAAGTCTATTTGATCAATACAACAACACCAAAAAAGTAACTATACCTGAACTAGATGCAGTGCCGTACGAAGATGCCATGGATGAGATAGAGTACTTGGGTTTTCCTGTTTGCTCACCCTTTGAACTGATAGACGAAGACGAGAAAAAAAGCACCGTGGTGAGTGCAGACTTCAAGCAAAGCCTAAACACGGTAATAACCATACTAGGCTACCTTGTACACACCAAACGCACCAAAACAAAGGGCCGCATAGAACAAGAAATGTTCTTTGGTACATTTATGGACCTGGATGGGCAGTTTTTTGATAGTGTACACTTTCCGCTCGCTGCAAGGCAATACAAGTTTAAAGGGCGAGGGGTTTATGTCATTCGAGGCAGGGTCTCTTCGGACTTTGATCACCTTACGCTAGAGGCACACTCCTTAGTGAAAGTTCCGTACGGGAAACTCGTCCAAGCTTAACCCCTACTCCACCAGCACCCGATGTACCTCAACTAAACCATCTTTTCTGTCTATTTTTATAAAATATAATTGAGGACTAAGGTCACTGAGTTGGTCTAGAGATTCAGCCTCATATACAAGTACACCTTTCGCATCCATCACAAATACTCGTTTGGGAAATTCATTAGTAATGCTACTTAGATATATTCTACCACCACTTGGGTTTGGGTAGATACTGAACTTCTTCGTTTCTGAAAGTTCAGACACGTCCAGTTTTTGTATAATATCAGTACATGCTGCACCGCCTGTTGTCCAGACCCTATCACTGTATCTTCCTTGACTATTACTGAAGCATATCAGCGGTCCTCCTACTTGACCATCTAGCTTCATCACTACATTGTCCCAAGGGACAATATATTCGCTACCACCTAACGTTAATTCATATATAGTATCCTTCCAAGACTCCAACACATTAAAGTCTTTATCATAATACTCATACTCTAAATTAATAAATACTCCAAGATTAGGGTCTCTACCTTTGTCCACTACGGTAGCTTTTAATGTGTCCTCTCCTGAAAATAGAAAGTAATACCAACTCTCTTCAACCTCCGCACCAAAATCATAAAGGGTGTCCCACTGATTCTCGTTCCAATAAGAAACCAAACTATCATCTATAGCTATAATATTCCCAACATAGGTTGGGGTATCTCTACGTGGAAAAGCTAACTGGTAGAAACTCTCTTCTAAAACTAAAGCTAGCTTGTCATCAAGAAAAGTATCTTTATTATATTTAGCCAAAATAGGCCCCCTAGAACCAGCATTAACATAATTATAAACCCACTTACTATCCTTCTCTGGAGTCTTTATCTGAGCATTTACCCCTAAATATAAAAACACAAATATTGCTAATAAAAGTCCGCT
>DNHN01000362.1 GCA_003485825.1 Bacteroidota bacterium
TGGCTTTTTAGGAGGAGATGATCCTGCAGCTCAACAAGAGTTTGCGAAACACTTACTCACCGCCTCTATCCTATCAGCCCCTGCAGCTATTATATGTGCTAAAATACTTTATCCTGAAACAGAAAAAGTAGATGAAAAACTTGATATCGACAAAGAAACCATAGGAAACGGACCACTGGAAGCTATTTCCAATGGCACTACCGATGGAATAAAACTGGCTGTCAACGTAGGTGGAATGATACTCGTATTCCTAGCATTTATAGCTATGATTAATTTCTTCTTATTTGACATCATCGGGAACTACACGGGTTTAAATGAGACGGTAGCTGCTGCGACTATCTATGACGGTCTCAATTTACAAATGATATTGGGTTATATTTTCGCACCACTTGCTTGGGTCATTGGTATAGACAGTCAAGATATGATTCTCAGCGGTCAGCTGTTGGGAGAAAAGACCGTAATCAACGAGTTCATCGCCTACCTATCGCTTAAAGAAATGATAACCGCCGATGGTGGAGCAATGCTTACCAACCGTTCTGTTGTCATTTTAACGTACGCACTTTGCGGGTTTTCTAATTTTGCTTCAATCGGCATACAAATAGGTGGCATTAGCTCACTTGCTCCGAATCAGCGTGGTACTCTAGCGAAGCTAGGTATGCGTGCGCTCATAGGCGGAACACTGGCTTGTTTGATGACTGCTACTATCGCCGGAATGCTATTCGCATAACACAATGAACAGAGGTTTTTTATTCGGAGACGGTTTTTTTGAGACTATCAGAGTGGTGAATGGAAACCTACCGCTGCTGCAGACTCATATAGATAGAATCAATGATGCTTTAGAAATTTACCAAATAGTGCCAAGCTTTCTTGTGGATGAAGACTTCATTCGCAGTATAGCGCTATCCTATCAACAAGACGGAATAGTTCGAATCAACTTCTTCCGAGATGGAAAAGGACAATACACGCCTGAAACAGACGAATTGGCCTTTGATCATTCCTTTAGAGAATCTGATGCTCCTTTCTTTTTACCAACCTCACTCGACTTAGAAGCCGATCTAAAAAAAGCTCCATTAGCTCTGGGCATACTAGGCATATACCCAGAGCCAAAACCGATAGTGCCGTGGATGACTGTAAAGAGCCTCAGCAGCATCTACTACGTACTGGCCGCGAAGTACAAGCAAGAAAAGCAAGTAGACCATTTACTCCTACAAAATACTGAAGGTCATATCTGTGAGGAGCTCATTAGTAACATCCTAATCCAAAAAGGAGAAGACTTTTTCATCCCTAGCCTAAAAAGCGGCGGAGTGAATGGAGCCACACAGCGTTTCTTACTGAGAAATTATGGTTTCACTATCACCGAGAAGGCCATTACCATGAATGACATTAAAAATGCTGATGCTGTATACTCTTGCAAAGGGAGTACTGGGGTGAGTAGGGTGAGATAAATTTATTGATTTCTCCTAACCCAAAGGGTTTACACCTTTATAGCTAATGTATGTCGAGATCGAGTGCGACCCCTTCGGGGTCGAATATTGTTTTCTATATTTTCGTTAGAAATATGCAATCCCATGAGGATTTGTCTCATTTTGTAAAAGAAAGATAAAATACTGACACAGTGTATTATTTCGAAGGGAGTCAAGGGTGAAGTAGATTAGCTTACCCATTATTTCGTAGAAGCATCAATCTTATAGAATAAAAGTTAAGCTTCCTTCTATAATCAAGTTCTCTAGACAAAATCAAGTTAACGTATAAGTCAAAACTAGGGATAAACCGATTGTCTAAATTTATATTTACATAAGAGGTTAACAATAGGTCACACGAGTCTTTCAAAATTAGTTTATAATAATAATCTGATAGTAGGCAATAACCTGCTCCCCGTGTACCATATCTTTCTAGCCCAATAACCTCATCAAATTTAGCAACTACCCATGAGCACATACGTACATTTAGCCTAATACGAGTAAATTAAGGCTTCATTTCAAAAACAAAAAAATCCCAACTGCCGAAGGCAATTGGGATTTGGATAGTGTTATTTAAAACTTACAGAACCTATTCGCCGTGGCGAATTAGTATCTGTACGCGTCATTTTTATACGGACCGTTTAAGCCTACACCAATGTAGCTTGCTTGGTCTTGGGTAAGTTCCTCTAATTCCACACCTATTTTAGAAAGGTGAAGAGCCGCTACTTTCTCATCTAAGTGTTTAGGAAGCACATATACTTCATTCTTGTAGTTCGCACTTCTTTCCCAAAGCTCTAGTTGAGCTAGTGTCTGATTTGTAAATGAGTTACTCATCACAAATGATGGGTGACCTGTAGCACAACCAAGATTTACTAATCGACCTTCTGCAAGAAGAATGATTTCGTTACCGTCTATGTTGTATACATCTACTTGTGGCTTCACCTCAAATTTAGATTCACCGTGATTGTTATTCAAGTAGGCTACGTCTATCTCATTGTCAAAGTGACCGATGTTACAAACGATTGTTTTATCCTTCATTAATCGGAAGTGCTTCTCTGTAAGAATATCTTTATTACCTGTAGCAGTCACTATGATCTGAGCTCTAGGAATAGCGTTTTCCATTTTCTTCACTTCAAAACCATCCATTGCAGCTTGTAAAGCACATATAGGATCTATTTCAGTCACTATCACTCTAGCACCTGCACCGGCAAGAGATGCTGCGGTACCTTTTCCTACGTCTCCGTATCCTGCTACTACTGCTACTTTACCGGCGATCATTACGTCAGTTGCTCTTCTAATCGCATCTACAGCTGATTCTTTACATCCGTACTTATTATCAAACTTAGACTTTGTTACCGAATCATTGATATTGATAGCCGGAAGCGGTAACGTACCTGCTTTTTGTCTATCGTATAATCGAAGCACACCTGTAGTAGTCTCTTCTGAGATACCTCTGATGCCCTCTACTAATTGTGGATATCTGTCTAACACCATGTTAGTCAAATCTCCTCCATCATCTAATATCATGTTAAGTGGCTTACCACCTTCGAATGCATGAAGTGTTTGCTCTATACACCAGTCAAACTCCTGCTCATTCATACCTTTCCAGGCATATACAGCCGTTCCAGCGGCAGCAATAGCAGCGGCAGCTTGATCTTGGGTAGAGAAAATATTACATGAACTCCAGGTAACTTCTGCTCCAAGAGCTTGTAAGGTTTCGATAAGTACAGCAGTTTGAATGGTCATGTGAAGACATCCTGCGATACGTGCACCAGCAAGTGGCTGACTATCTCCAAATTCTTCTCTTAGAGACATTAATCCTGGCATCTCTGCTTCGGCTATGTTAATTTCTTTTCTTCCCCAGTCAGCTAGCGAAATGTCTTTTACTTTGTAGTTACTCATTGATTGTGTTGTCATTACTTTTTCTAAACGTTGCAAATTTACTACATCTTAAACAAAGCACTCGTTAGTTTTGTTGCATATTTGCAAGAATAAATAGATTATACAATGTATCCAGAAGAATTAGTAGCTCCAATG
>DNHN01000087.1:0-1878 GCA_003485825.1 Bacteroidota bacterium
AATGGCTCTAGTAAGTATTTGGGTAGCTATTTGTTCACTTCTGCTCTTACTCTTGTGATTCTCAATTTGTTCTTTCGTGGGATTAGGACCCTCCTCTTTTTCCAGTAGTTCCATACCTACTTTGATTTGTTCAAAGAACTCAAAGTAAAACTTTGCTTCTTGACTCTCTTTCAGATAGGTCTTTTTTAGATCTTGATACCGTATGTACTCTTGCTGATTTTCAGCTTGGTCTATTTCCTTAAGCTCATAGATAGCATTTAGTCGAGCATATTCTCTGGTTAGCTCCATGTTATCAAATGTGGTTTCACCTAAGAAGTTCCATCCGTAGATATCATCGATATAGCCATTGTTGTCATCGTCTATGCCGTTGTCAGGGATTTCTTCCGTATTGGTCCAGAGCATAGTCTTTAGGTCTGGATGGTAAATGTCGACACCTGCGTCTGCGATGGCTACGATTATAGTGGAAGGAGTTTTGGACTTCACCATTTCTTGTGCCTCAGCTAGTCCTATTCCAGAGTTTCCTTTTTTGTTAAATGGCTCAAGATGCCAAAATGTGTCAGTGGGTTCTTGAGCGCTACTAATGAGCGTGGCGAGTGTAAATAACGCCAGTAATATATATTGTTTCATTGGATAATTTTACGTTTGAATCACTCCTACATTGTACTTTTCTACTGGAGCATTATTTGCTATTTCTATGCCTGTGCTAATCCACTTTCGTGTATCGATAGGATTTATTATTTCATCCACCCAAAGGCGAGATGCTGCATACTCAGGAGTGGTTTGCTTATTGTACCTCTTAATGATATTATCTAAGAGTTCTTTTTCTCTTTCTGCGGTGATTTCTTCTCCTCTTTTAGCCAGTGATGCCTTTTCAATTTGGAGAAGTACCTTGGCTGCTTGTTCACCACCCATTACGGCTACTTTAGCACTTGGCCAAGCTACGATAAGTCGTGGGTCATAGGCTTTGCCGCACATCGCATAGTTTCCTGCGCCATAACTATTGCCTACTACTACGGTGAATTTTGGTACTGTGCTGTTGCTCATAGCATTAACCATTTTAGCGCCATCTTTAATAATACCCTCTTGTTCACTTCTGCTGCCGACCATAAAGCCAGTAACATCTTGTAAGAAGACAAGTGGAATCTTTTTTTGATTGCAGTTCATGATAAACCGTGCAGACTTATCGGCGCTATCAGAGTAGATTACTCCGCCAAACTGCATTTCTCCTTTTTTGCTCTTGACAAGTTCTCGGTTATTAGCTACGATGCCTACCGCCCATCCATCTATTCGAGCATAGCCGCAGAGTATTGTTTTACCGTAGTTTTCTTTGTATTGTTCAAACTCGGAATGGTCTACTAGACGTTTGATTAATTCTAGCGTCTCGTAAGGTTTAGACCGTTCACGAGGAAGAATTCCGTAGACTTCTTCTAGCTTATGTTTTGGAAGAGAGGGAGTAGCTCTATTAAACCCAGCCTTTGGAAATTCTCCGATTTTATCCATTAAGAATTTTATTCGATCTAAGCAAGATTTATCGTCCGGGAATCTATCGTCGATGACGCCTGAAAGATCGGTTTGAGATACAGATCCTCCGAGTGTTTCATTGTCTGTAGTTTCGCCAATAGCGGCTTTAACTAAGTAACTTCCTGCTAAGAATATGCTTCCTGTTTTATCTACGATTAGCGCTTCGTCACTCATTATAGGTAAGTAGGCCCCACCTGCTACACAACTACCCATTACAGCAGCTATCTGGGGTATTCCTTTACTGCTCAAGACAGCGTTATTTCTAAATATTCTGCCGAAGTGTTCTTTGTCTGCAAAAATTTCATCTTGCATGGGGAGAAACACACCTGCACTATCTACTAGATAGATAATAGGAAG
>DNHN01000087.1:1982-5290 GCA_003485825.1 Bacteroidota bacterium
GGATACATATCGTAGCCTGCATACGTGCCTATTTCGAGAAAGTCTGCGTCCTTATCCTTAAGATAGTTTACACGTTCTCTTGCTGTTAGTTTTCCCTTGGCACGTTGTTTTGATTGTGATTTTTCGCCACCGCCTAGGTGTATTTGCTTAGCTAACTTCTGGTAGCGACTCCAGAGCATTCTGTTAGCATCGTCATTCTTATTAAACTCTAACTCTTTCGGGTTCATAATTTATTGGCTCAAACGTAATGATTTTTCAGTACATGTATTTCACCTTTTGTGCGATATAGAAGAGTTTTGACTGTAATCGGTCTTTTTATTTAAGAGGTAATTGAAAAAAAGGAGTGATGGGCATTTTATTGCAGTGGTGATTCATAAAGGTATATGAATGCGTATTTCAAGGATTTATGCATAAGAGGGTCAGCTTCAATAGCCATTAGAGTGATTAATTTGACCAACTACTGCTCGCTCTGTTATGTGCATGTTTCATTTAAATTGAACTATTTAAAGTTGTTCTGAATTTTAGAGATTAGTCAAACGTAGTTTTTTAATAAAAGTGGTATAAAAGGTTGCGTATACAATCACTGTAATTACATTTGCACCTGGCTGACATAGCCAGCTCCCTTTGAACTCCCCCAGGGCAGGAATGCAGCAAGGGTAGAAGGTCGTAGCGGTATGATGTCAGCCTTTTTTTTATCTTAATTCCCCGTTTTTAGCTATTCATTTCTTTTTATGTTTCATATTCGCAGTAAAAGCAGCATATAACCCATGAAATTTTTTGTAGATACAGCGAACTTAGAACAAATAAAAGAAGCTCAAGACCTAGGCATATTAGATGGCGTGACTACGAATCCATCACTAATGGCCAAAGAGGGCATAACTGGAGAAGCCAATATTATCGCACATTACAAAGCTATCTGTGATTTAGTAGATGGTGATATCAGTGCAGAAGTTATTGCTACTGATTTTGAGGGAATGATTAAAGAAGGTCAAGCCCTTGCAGATATTCATGAAAATATAGTAGTAAAAGTGCCTATGACCAAGGATGGGGTAAAAGCTATTCGATGGTTTACGGATCACGATATACGCACCAACTGCACACTTGTTTTTTCTGCAGGTCAAGCAATATTGGCTGCTAAGGCAGGGGCTACTTATCTATCTCCATTCATAGGTAGAATTGATGATATGAATTGGGACGGGATAGAACTCATAGCTCAAATAGCAGATATATACACTACACAAGGGTATCCAACAGAAATATTAGCAGCATCTATACGCACTCCATTGCATATAGTGCGAGCTGCAGAAGCTGGAGCTGATGTAGTTACCTGTCCACTAAGCTCTATATTGGGACTCCTAAAGCACCCTTTAACGGATATTGGCCTTGCTCAGTTTTTGGCAGATCATAAAAAAGCAAATTCGTAAGCAACTGGTTGGAGAGTTAGCTCATCTAATTATACGTTAGAAATTGTATCAAAAACGAATCATTATAAAACGATAAGAACTGTGAATCCCATTGTAATTATACCTACGTACAACGAGAAAGAGAATATCTCACGAATGCTAGAAACGGTCATGGCTCTATCGGAGGAGTTTGATGTGTTGGTAGTAGACGATAACTCGCCGGATGGCACAACAGACTTAGTTAAAGCTGCCCAGGCTATACATTCTCGTATTCATTTATTAGAAAACGGGAAAAAGAATGGGCTAGGTGGAGCATACATAGCTGGTTTTAAGTGGTGTCTAGAGAGGGAGTACGCACACATCTTTGAGATGGATTGTGATTTTTCGCATAACCCTAAAGATCTGATACGGATGCACGCAGAACTTAAGAACAGAGTGTGTGATTTAGTAGTAGGATCTAGGTATGTAGGGAATGTAGTAAATGTGGTAAACTGGCCAATGAGTCGAGTATTATTGAGCTACTTTGCGTCCGCATATGTGCGCTTCTTTACCCGTATGATGTTAGCAGATGCTACGGCTGGTTTCGTAGGGTACTCTCGCAAGCTACTGGAGACTATTGATTTAGATAAAATCAAATTCAAAGGATACGCATTTCAAATTGAGATGAAGTACACTGCGTATAAGCTTGGATTCACCATCAAGGAAATCCCTATCATATTCACGGACCGCACAGAAGGGGTGAGTAAGATGAGCGGAGGTATTATTAAAGAAGCGTTGATAGGTGTAGTCAGTCTTAGGTTCAAAAGAATAAAGGCAATGTCTTCTTCAGGTAAATAGCCTTAAGGAAAGGTGCTAGACTATTTCAAAAACTACTAAACTCTGTTTTTTATGCGGGGTATGTACAATCCCGATAAGCAGTTTGGTGTACTTAAGTGCACTAGGTGAGTAGGATTATTCAGAATGGACTTAAGTGTCTTCTTATTTATTTAATGAAGTGTTTTTATCGGAGGGAAGAGGCCGAATTCAATAAAGAAAGGTGGTTCCCAATTCGATATGCTAGTCATTTAACGTTATCCAAGCACTGTGTTACTCTAAGTTCTTTGAGTTTACGATAAAGCGCCGTGGTTCACTGCTATGAAGGTAACTTGCATGAAAAAAGCCTTCGATTTACTATCGAAGGCTTTTAGTAGGATAAAGTGAAGACTAGCTTATGCTAACACTACCACTTTGTTATTTAGTACTTCTACTATTCCGCCAGAGATGTCAAAAGTCTCCTCGCCGGAATCTGTACGAACCACGACTTTACCCTTATCCAAACTGGATATGAGTGGGGCATGGTTAGCCAATGCTTCAAAAGAGCCGCCACTGCCGGGCAATTTCACTGAAACCGCTTCGCCAGAGAATAGCACCTTATCTGGTGTTATTACTTCTACGATCATTACTCTCCAGCTTCTTTAATTAGTTTCTCTCCTTTTTCTATGGCTTGCTCAATACCGCCAACTAAGTTGAATGCTGCTTCTGGGTATTTGTCTACTTCCCCATCCATAATCATGTTGAAGCCTTTGATAGTATCTTGGATATCTACTAGACAACCTTTGAGGCCTGTGAACTGTTCCGCTACGTGGAACGGTTGAGAAAGGAAACGCTGAACACGTCTAGCTCTTGATACAGCTAGTTTATCTTCTTCACTTAATTCATCCATACCAAGAATAGCAATGATGTCTTGAAGTTCTTTGTATCGCTGTAGCAACTCTTTTACTCGTTGTGCCGTATTATAGTGCTCAGTACCTACGATATCTGGAGAAAGGATTCTAGAAGTAGAGTCTAGAGGATCTACTGCTGGGTAGATACCAAGAGAAGCTAGGTTACGAGAAAGTACTGTAGTTGCATCCAAGTGAGCAAATG
>DNHN01000069.1 GCA_003485825.1 Bacteroidota bacterium
ATTCGTGACTTACCAATCCGCACTTGGATCAATGGTATACACCTCAGTCATTTCTTTTAGCAATGGCTGTAGATGCTCAGTGTGCTCTCCTTTTCTACCGCCGTATATTGGTTTCCAGCTTGCAGGACTCGGGATTATGAGGTTACTTTTTTCTAGGAGTGGAGTGACCATAGCTATCCATTTTTCTTGCAGAGCTGCCTCTCCCATGAATATATTTTCTTTGATGAGGAGTTCTTCGGCCGGACCAGGTTCAAACATTCCGAGAGCGTAATTCCAAGCATAGTTAAGGCTCTC
The DNA here is from genome assembly GCA_003485825.1 of Bacteroidota bacterium. GTDB lineage: Bacteria > Bacteroidota > Bacteroidia > NS11-12g > UBA9320 > UBA9320. Next base: position 295 of record DNHN01000069.1, read on the forward strand.
CTGCATTTTACCATTGCTCTCCTCATTCCCATGTCCCAACTGATGTACCCAGGTATTGGCGTGCATGGTATGGTATTTTATTTCACCAAAAAACTTCTTTGCGACCTGAGCCAATGGCTGATATGCAGAAGATTTGAGGTTTTCGAAACGGAGATACTCTGCAAAATCAAATAGGAAATGACGCATAAGACTAAAGTCATATCCACCGATAGGCAGTTCTACTAGCTGTGAGCAGTGAAATTGTGGTGCATTACGAGTGAATGCTACCGTATCGGCTTCTGCTTCACCCAGTTGGTGTAATAAATTATAAATGTGCTCACTTTGGCCCATTTTGTCTTGTGCCATACTAGAGAATGCAATATCCTCTTCTAACACAGGACCAAGTCCATTCCATTCACTGTTTCTATGACCGATTATAAGCTGGTCATCTGCTATTTTATAGAGTAATTCTTTTAATGCTTGTATGCTGTCCATTTCTTCAATTATTAGTTTTTTATGTTAGAAGTAGTGATTCCCTATTAGACTTCGTCTGTAGATTTCATCCCACGTTCCTTAAATGCTTGTATGCGATCCATTACCTTATATGAGGCTGGATTTCTATATAGTTTGTCTGGTGCTGTGGTGAATATGTCATCGTCTTCATACTCCGTGGCACTGATACAGCTACTAGGGGTCACCCATATGTTGGCTGTTACTTCTCTACGCGCATATTGCTCTTTAGCATAAAGCAAAGCCATGTCAGCATTAGGTGCATGCACTATCCCAACGTGCTTGTGTTGTGCTCCTCGTTTATTTTGATGAAATACTTCATACGTCTGAAAATGGATAAGACCATCTACATCATTATGATTTCCGCCAGTGAGCTTAGACCTAGATATTCTAGGGTCTAAGGACATTATTGTTTTATTATTTTCTGTGTCCATTGCTGGTTTATATTAGTTATATGTATAAAATATAGCCCACTTGATATAAGTGAGGTGTTAATAGTTGTCAATCCTGCTTGTAGTGGTCCGTTAGCCACAGTTTTCCCTGTTAGATCATTTATCGTATATGTCCCACCTGTAGATGTAATGCTAAGCAGGTCATTGACCGGATTCGGGTAGTAATTGATGTCAGATTGTACCTCCTCAATTGAAAGTTTTAGAGGGGTTGGTTTCATGGCAAACGATAGATTATCTAGGAATAGCTTCGTATCCAAACCATATTCACCGCCATCATCGTTTCCAGAATAAAAAATAAGTGCAGCACTATCGGGAGTAAATGTGCTATTGTAGCTCAGCGGCATACTAAAAAAAGTCCATTCGGAAGCCGCTTCACTGATGTACAGATTATTGTTTGACCTAGTTCCTCCATCAGTAGCATATGTTCGTATATTTATTCTAGCGGTATCAGGACCATCTGGCAGAAATTTATAGTATCCCTGCAAGTATTTAAAGGTGTCTGTAAACGGTATGTGAGGCGTGTAGTAATCATTGTTTTCTTCTCCTAAAAAGGCGTAACCTCTTTGCACTTTAGTGCCACTCCTGTAGTTTTGGATTACTAGAGCATAATCACCGGTATGAGCGTCAGTTTCCGAACCCTGGGAACAAGAAGGGGTACTTAAAAAAGAAGTATACGTGTCGTAGACTAGTAAATCGATGGACCTCCATTCTTTTGGGAATTCTACGCCGACATTATACCAATCTTCAAATCCGCTGTTTTCAAAAGTTCCTACACGTTGGCCTATGTTTTCGAAGGCTATATCATCATATATAACGTAGCCATCTCCATCTACTACATTTTCTATATAAGAGTATAAATAGAGCCAGGCGCTGTCGATAGTTCTATTGCCAGAGGAATTCCATTCTATGGGTATTGAAAACTTCACAAAGTTGCCTGCACTGTTACCTGTAAATTTAAAATCTACCTTCCCTTTGTAGGTTCCTTTTTCTCTGAGCACTACATTAAACCGAGCTGTATCACCTATTGCGAGGTCATATTTGCACCAAAAAGAGATACTTAATGCGTCCCCAGATACTGCTGCTCCGTTTATCTCCTGCTTATTGTTGTAGTCCAAGTTTCGTGCATATCCCACTGTTCCATTGGATGTTTCACTAAATGTATTGATGAGTTTCAGTGCATAGCTACCTTCCTTTGAGTCTGCAGTGCGTTCCACATTTCTGGTAGGAGAATACCATCCAGATAGTTTAAAATGATCGCGCACCTCCCATTGTTCAAAATCACCGTTAGGTATAGTTTGGGCAAAAATCAGAGTGCTTAAGCACATTAGTATGTAGGTGAAATGGTACTTCATTGGGTTTCTATCTGCTTTTGACGTATTCCAAAGTACGGTGTATTTAGTCAAAAAGACTACACACAATTTATAAAATTGCCCCACAGCATTAGCCCTGTAGGGCGTATTTGTTTCTTATGCAAATGGTCTGACGTGAACGGCTTCTTCATTGTTTATAGCACGAGCTACCCATCTACCGTTTTCTTCTGCCATACGACGTACAGCAAGTCTTTCAGCATTACAAGGGCCATCTCCGTTTATGACTCTTTTGAATTCGTCCCAATCTGGCTCAGTGTAATCCCATAGGCCAGTTTCTTCATTTTTCTTAAGTAATGGATCTGGAAGTGTAAGACCTAAGTCCCATATTTTCGGAATATACATGTCCATAAACTGCTGACGCATAGCATCATTACTTGCCATTTTTACTTTCCAACGCATCAACGTTTCTGAGTGTACCGAAGCTTTGTCACTTGGTCCAAAGAAGTGCATCAATGGTGGCCACCATCTGGTCATCGCAGCCTGTACCATTTCGCGTTGTTTTTTAGTTCCTGTAGCAAGGTGTACTACATTATCATGACCGTACTTTAGGTGAAAAGACTCCTCATAGCAGATACGCTCTAGAGCTCTGCAGTATGGCCCGTATGAACCTTTACTATTTGCCAGTTGGTTTACGATAGCGCCAGCATCTACTAGCCAGGCTATTACTGCACTGTCTGCCCACGTTAGAGCAGGGTAGTTGAATATGTTAGAATACTTAGACTTACCAGTGATAAGATCATTCATCATATCTTCACGGCTTTTACCTAGTGTTTCGGCAGCAGAATAGAGTAACTGTGCGTGTCCTACTTCGTCTTGTACTTTTGCCATTAGAGCTAGTTTACGTCTGAAGCCTGGAGCACGGGTAATCCACGTACCTTCGGGTAGTGAACCTATTATTTCAGAGTGCGCATGTTGCTCTATCATTCGAATGAGCTGCTTGCGGTACATGGCAGGCATCCAATCTTGAGGCTCAATTTTGTCTCCTTTGTCTATTCTCGCTTGAAAAGCAGCTAAAAGTTCTGGAGTTTCTTCTTGTCCTTCAAATTTTTCGTTTGGGTCTATATAAGCGTTTCCGTACATATTTTTCTAGGTTTAAAATTATAAGTATTAATATTTAATTGAGTTTTCTTTTTCTAATCCAGAGAGTATAAAAGCACTCAGTTTTTCTGCTATTTGTTCTGGGTTTAAGGTGCCATTGGGTTTGTACCATTCCACTATCCAATTTACGCTGGAGAGAATGGTCAAGGCGGCAAACTTTCTATCTGTTTCTTTAAAAACACCTTCGTCTATTCCAGTTTGCACGATTTCTCTAAATCCTGCCTCGTATACATTTCTCTTGGCTATAAATTGGTCCAATGATTCTCCCGTTAAGTTTCGCCAATCACGAATAAATATAAGGGCAGAATCTAGGTGGCTTGTCAATATCTCTACGTGTAATTTGATAGCCATACGCAGTTTTTCTTCTGCATTAAAATAAATGTCATTGACTTCTTTTACGGCTAATTCAAATTTGTCTGCCATTTCAAAGCAGGTAATTTTTAGGATGTCTTCTTTACTTTTAAAATGTGAGTAAAGGCTTGCAGGCTCCATGTCGAGTGCTTTGGCAATGTCACGCACAGAGGTCGCAGCATACCCTTTCTCTTTGAGAACACTTTGGGATAGGGATAATATTTCTTTTTTACGTTCAGTCATAAGTCGACCACAAACTAACGTTCGTTAGGCAAATATAGTTTTTGAGTTGGAGAAATACAAATGCTGAGAGAAAACTCGAATGGTAATCGGTATATTTGAACAGTGAAATTTGGCAAAGTTGAACATCCAGGAGCATTAGACCTCAGTCTACCAGCAGACCATGTAGACACTAAAGGCGTATTATCGGCTGGAGGCTATTTTGATAAGAAGCCAAAGGTATTCATCGGTTGCCCAAGGTGGGCCAAAGCAGACTTGAAAGGGTTTTACCCTAAGGGAACTAAGGATGAACTGACCTACTACTCTAGCCAGTTCAATAGCATAGAGATGAATGCATTTTACTACCGCATATTCCCTACAAGCACTGTAGACAAATGGTACGAACGTTCTGCTCCAAACTTCACCTTTTTTCCAAAAGTACCTCAGCTTATTAGTCAATTCAGAAGACTAAAAAACTGCGAAAATGAACTGAATGACTACCTCGTAAGTATCTCACATTTCAAAGAAAAGCTAGGAACGGTTTTTCTACAGATGAATGACAATTACGGTCCGAGTAACTTTGATGACTTGGCAGCTTTTATAGAACAATGGCCAACAGATCTTCCGCTAAGTGTAGAGTTGAGGCATAGTGAATGGTTCAATGACCTTTTAGTAGCAGACAAGCTATACGCATTGTTAGAAGAAAACAACGTGTGCCAAACAATTACGGATACTGCCGGTCGTAGAGATATTATGCATATGCGCTTGACGAACAATGAGTGTTTTGTGAGATTCACGGGAGCCAATCACCCGAGCGATATCGATAGACTAGATGAATGGTTTGAGCGACTTACCGAGTGGAAAGAGCAAGGTGTGCAGCAAATCAATTTCTTCATACACCAAACGATAGAAAAGGACCTGCAAATGTTATCTGCTCGCCTCATAGAAAAGATAAACAAGGATTGGGGGTATGATATGCACGTGCCCGGAAGTGAGCAAGGGAGTTTGTTTTAGGGAGTTTTGTCAGTTTGAGTGATTCTGCATAAGCAGAATTGTATCGAAAACTAAGACAAAATAACCCCCACCGGACAATGGTCACTGCCAAACGTGTCGTTATCGATAAAGGCATCAGTCACCTTAGGTAGCAAGACGTCAGAAACCAAGAAGTAATCTATACGCCAACCAGCGTTATTTGCTCGTGCATTGAATCGTGAAGACCAAAAACTGTATTTTACTTCTTCAGGATTTAACTCACGGAAAGAGTCCTTCAATCCGATGCTAAGTATGCAATCTAGTCCATCTATTTCTTTTTGGGTATAGCCACTTGTTTTGTTGTAGTTGGACTTGTCATTTTTCAGGTCTATGGCAGCGTGTGCTACGTTGAAGTCTCCAGTTACTACTATGGGTTTATGTTTCTGTAAATCAGCTAAATAGTTCTTAAAATCTTGGTCCCATGTTTGGCGATAGTCTAGTCTTTTTAGTCCTGCTCCACTATTGGGAACGTACACATTTATGAGATAGAAATCTGCATACTCAGCACAGATTATACGGCCTTCATCATCGTGTTCTTCTATGCCCATATCTGTAGTCACGGCTATAGGCTCTGTTTTTGACAGTATAGCCACTCCACTATATCCTTTTTTGGTAGCCGAATTAGAGTAGATATGAAAACCTTGGAGGTCTGCTAATGCTTCTTGTACCTGATCATCTTGAGCCTTGGTTTCTTGTAGACAATAGATATCCGCACCACTGTCGTGTATGATATCAATTAAGCCTTTTTTTACAGTGGCGCGCACGCCGTTTACATTCCAAGAGATAATTTGCATAGGACGAAATTAAGCTACTGAAACTATCTTCTCTTTGTTTCCTCCAAATATGACTTCAGTGCCCTTTTTCTTTCCCATCAACTGCTGTCCAATAGGCGAAGCAGAGGAAATAGCGAAAACTGTATCTTTACCTATTTCTATTTTGCCAAGACCTACACAGAGGTACATCATTTTTTTATCCGTAGTGATAAGCGCACCTAACTGCACGGAGTCACATACCTTTTTTGGTGATATGTTACTCAGTAAAGTCATCTCGCGGTGTGCTATATTAATAGTCTGATTGAGGCGGTCTAGTTCCTCTTGACCCATTGCTCGTGCGGTTTCAAATTTATTGCCTGCGGTACTATTATCTTCTCCTATTATAGATTCTTGGACCTTGTCTATAGCATTTTGGAGTTCTTTTATTTTTGTTTGCTGCTTGGCCATACAAGCTGCGTGTATATCTGATTTATTCATACTTACCTTTCCAAATTTAATGCTTTGTTACTTTAGTTGCAATACTTAAAAACAGAATAACAGACATTTGTACTCAATGTTAGGATTTATAAAGAAATTATTTGGACCTGGAGTAGACCTGAGCGAAAAGATGAGTGAAGGTGCTATAATACTAGACGTACGTAGCCCAGGAGAGTATCAAGGCGGTCATGTGAAAGGGAGTAAAAATATTCCTCTAGACAAGATAGGTGGGAAGATGGAAACCATCAAAAAATGGAATAAGCCTGTAATCACTTGTTGTGCTAGTGGCATGCGAAGTGGCAGTGCTGCTAGTATTCTAAAAAGGAATGGAGTAGAGGCCTACAACGCAGGGCCGTGGCAAAAGGCGGATAGATTAACAAAATAGTATTGAGTAGCTAGTATTAAGATAAGTAATCTCAATACTCACTACTTTATGGACTTAAAAAATATGGCAAATTTTAAAGATATAATCAAGGGAGATATACCAGTTTTGGTAGATTTCAGTGCAGAGTGGTGTGGTCCGTGTAAAATGATGGTGCCTATCTTAGATCAGGTGAAAAATGAGCTGGGAGATAAGGTGAAAGTCGTTAAAATAGACGTGGACAAAAATCAAGCATTGGCAGGCGCGTATAACGTAAAAGGTGTCCCCACTTTAATGATATTCAAAGATGGGAAACTCACGTGGCGAGAAAGTGGTGTCAGGCAGGCGAGTGAACTGGTTGGGTTATTGGCAAAATGAGATCGCTTCGCTTTGAGACAATAGACTTAAGATATTAGACCGCTTCGCTTTTAGATAGCTATTGTTTAGTCTTTGGTGCGTTTGTTGTTTCGATTTTCGGTACACAGATGCTAAAGCATTGCCACTCGAATAGACAAATAACACACTGAATTTCGTTTAATGCTTTTTGTAATTCCGCTGTGTTCACCCTTTTTGGTGGAAGTGGTCACACTTTAGCGTGATGGTATCGAGAGTTGAGCAAATAGGAGATTAATTTACCGAAGAATGGAGAAGTGGATCAGTCTTTAATTAGTCTCATATCTCAAAAACTCCCTAAGGCAAATATTCCTTCTTAAAATTCGGTTTCCTTTTTTCCAAGAACGCATCTCTACCTTCTTTGGCTTCATCGGTCATATAGGCAAGCCGTGTAGCTTCCCCAGCAAATACTTGCTGTCCTACCATTCCATCATCGGTGAGGTTCATAGCAAACTTCAGCATTTTGATACTTGTAGGAGATTTTTCTAATATTTCTTGAGCCCACTCAAAGGCGGTATCTTCTAGCTCAGCATGCGTCACTACTGCATTCACCATTCCCATATCAAAAGCCTCTTGGGCAGAGTAGTTTCTTCCGAGGAAGAATATTTCACGAGCTCGTTTCTGACCTACCATTTTGGCCAAGTATGCCGAGCCGTATCCACCGTCAAAACTAGTTACGTCTGCATCCGTTTGTTTGAAAATAGCATGCTCTTTACTAGCCAATGTCATATCGCAAACTACGTGTAGACTGTGTCCGCCGCCCACTGCCCATCCAGGCACTACAGCAATCACCACTTTGGGCATAAAACGAATCATACGCTGCACGTCAAGTATGTTTAGTCGGTGATAGTTGTCATCTCCTACATAGCCTTGATGTCCGCGTGCCTTTTGATCACCGCCACTACAAAAACTATACACACCGTCTTTAGAGCTAGGCCCTTCTGCACTTAGTAGTACTACGCCTATGCTCAGATCTTCTTGTGCATCGTGAAAAGCGTCTAGTAATTCACTCGTCGTCTTTGGGCGGAAAGCATTTCGTACGTCTGGTCTATTGAATGCGATACGTGCTACGCCGTCACATTTTTTATAGGTAATGTCTTCGTATTCTTTTACGGTGGTCCAGTTTTGGCTCATAGGGCAAAGGTAGTTTTACAAATTCAAACTCAAATATCAAGTTCAAGTTTCAAAAATTTGCGTTAGCTATTTGATTTTTGTATTTGAGTTTGACATGGTCTAATAACTTCCCTCCACAATCACCTTCACAGCTTCAGGAGTCACAGCCTTATGCTCGCCGAGAGCTACCCAGCCGCGTTCACGTAGGGTTTCGCTTACTTTTTCTGCAGTGTCAGCATATTGGTCTGTGTAGTCGCTTAGTCGAGTTGGGATATCTAGCGAGTGAAAGAATGCTTCTGTCTTTTCTATGGCTGCTTTTGCTCGTTCTTCTAGAGTTCCTTCGGTGATGTTCCATACCCGCTCACCGTACTGAGCTAGTTTCTCTTTTTTATTTTCTAAGAAATGAGCATAGTGTCTAGGTGCTATAATAGCCAATGTTCGTGCGTGGTCTATGCCATATAGAGCTGTGAGCTCATGACCAATAGCATGGATAGCCCAGTCGTTGGGTACGCCTTTTTGTATCAGTCCATTAAGAGCCATAGTGCAGCACCACATGAAGTTAGCGGCTACCTTATAATCACTTGGATTATCCATAAGTTTGGGTGCAGTAGCTACTAAACTACTCATTATGCTTTCTGCAAATCGGTCCTGCAAGTCTGCACCAATAGGGTAGGTCATATATTGCTCCATCACGTGAGTAAATGCATCGGTTACCCCATTGGCAAGTTGTCGCTGTGGTATACTCGCTACCACGGTAGGGTCCAGGATGCTAAATTTAGGGAACAATCCAGGTCCGCCCATTCCAAGTTTCTTGCCAATTTCTCTTCGAGATACTACCGACCCACTATTCATTTCTGTACCTGTGGCAGGCAGCGTCAGTACTGTGCCAAATGGCATCCCTACTTCTGTGCGAATTCCGTTTGCTAGTATATCCCAAGGTTCTTCTCCTTCGTATAAGGCAGCAGAAGCTAAAAATTTAGTCCCGTCTATTACAGAACCTCCCCCTACAGCTAGTAGGAAGTCTATATTTTCTGATTTTATAATGGCTAGGGCATCCATCAGTACCTCGTACTCTGGATTTGCAGGGATACCCCCAAACTCGATATAGTCAAAGTCTTTGAGAGCTTCGGTCACTTGGTCATATACGCCATTTTTCTTAATACTTCCTCCGCCATAAAGCATAAGAATGTTAGCACCTGCAGGTATTTGAGACTTTAGTTTGGCTATTTCACCTTTTCCGAAAAGGATTTTTACTGGATTTTGTAGTTCGAAGTTGAGCATGGTATTTATAACAGTTGAATGAACATTTAGTTGAGCAGATGAATGTAAAGAAAGTAAAATGGTAAGGGTCTAAAAATCCATTTCCCTCACCACAAATCGAGAAAACATCTCCTCCGAATACCAGTTATGTCTTTTGGTAAGAGCTATCGCCTTCTGGTGATGCTCGTTTTTGTAGGCAAATTGCGTGATAGCTTCTTGGTTTTTCCAGAGACTAAAAGTAGCCATTTCGAGCAGGGGTACGTCCCCTATTCCTTTCGTAAAAACAAGTCCTGGATTATCCCATAAGGCCTGGTGAGACTTAGGAACATATCGCCAAAAGCGAAGTAGTTTATGCCACTTTATAGATGCACGCGTAATTACACCAATCCTATCATCTGGAAGGACGCCTAAATTTTTGTCTGCTACAAAGGGTGTTTTGCCATCCCACGTGCCGTGGCATTTTATGCAGGTGAGGTGATAGGTAATAATCTCATAGCACCGCTCTTTGTAGGATTGGTAGAAAGGGTGATTTTCAAAAAAATCTTTGGCCTGTTGTTCATTTTCCCAATTGGCTAAGAAAGAATACTCTCCCCAGTCTGGCAGAATGCTAAATCCTTTCTTACCTGTACCCATAAGTTTATAGAAGACTAATCCTCCTGTTTCTTTGAGCATTCTATGACCTATACCCATCATTTTGAAAGCCCAGTATTTGTGCTCTCGTAGTCTAAAGAATGTGATGGTAGTGTACACTGCACAATATTAACAAGCTCGACGGTGGTTTTGATTAGGGAGAGTGAAGTATTCGCGAAAAACTTTAAATTCGTCCAATGACAAAGCACATAGTCACCTCACAAGTAGAATACGATTTAGCTTACAAAGCAAGCATAGAAAACCCTGAGAAATTTTGGGGAGAGTTTGCCGAGCAGGAGTTTACTTGGCATAAGAAGTGGGACAAAGTGTTAGACTATGACCTTTATACACCTGAGATAAAATGGTTTGAAGGAGCGAAACTAAACATCACCGAAAACTGTATAGACCGTCATTTAGCAACTCGAGGTGAGCAGACAGCCATTATTTTTGAAGCCAATGACCCTAAGGAAGACCCCCTTCATATCACCTACAATGAGCTTGCTAAAAATGTAAATAAAACTGCCAATATGCTCAAAGCAAACGGAGCAAAAAAAGGCGATAGAATATGCTTGTATATGCCGATGACTCCTGAGTTGGCGTATGCTGTTTTGGCATGCGCTAGAATAGGAGCTATTCATTCTGTAGTGTTTGCAGGATTCAGTGCGAAGAGCCTGAGCGATAGAATCATGGATGCTAAGTGTAATATAGTGGTTACTGCAGATGGGGGCTATAGAGGAAACAAGATTACACCACTCAAGGGAATCGTAGATGAAGCATTAATGAGCTGCGATTGTGTTGAAAAGGTGATCGTTTTGAATAGAACGAATTCAAAAATAGCGATGGAGTATGGACGCGATATATGGTGGCAAGATGAATTTGCAAAAGCAAGTGATGTTTGTCCTGCAGAGGTGATGGACGCAGAAGATATTCTATTTATCCTCTACACGAGTGGGAGTACTGGAAAACCAAAAGGAATGGTGCATACCTGTGGCGGCTACATGGTGTATGCAAACTACAGCTTTCGTAATGTTTTCCAATATCAAGAAGGCGACATCTACTGGTGTACTGCGGATATCGGATGGATTACGGGACACAGCTACATAGTGTACGGTCCATTGTGTGCAGGAGCTACGACGGTAATGTTTGAAGGAGTGCCAAGCTACCCAGATATGGGTCGTTTTTGGGAGATAGTAGAAAAGCACAAAGTGAATATTTTTTATACTGCACCTACGGCTATTCGTTCTCTTGCTACTTGTGATATGAACCTGGTTACCAAGCATGACCTCAGCAGTTTAAAAACACTAGGAACCGTGGGAGAACCAATAAATCTGGAAGCGTGGGAATGGTACGATGAGCATATAGGGAAAAAGAATTGTCCTATAGTAGACACGTGGTGGCAGACTGAAACAGGAGGAATAATGATCAGTAGCTTGGCTGGAGTAACCAAAGATATACCGACCTATGCTACGCTACCATTACCAGGCATCCAGCCGTGTCTTATGGATGATAACGGAAAAGAGATAACCAGTGCAGAAGCAGAAGGAAGACTCTGTATTAAGCATCCTTGGCCCAGTATGGCGCGGACTATCTATGGCAACCATCAGCGGTATGCAGAAACGTATTTTAGTACGTTTCCCGGTAATTATTTCACTGGAGATGGAGCACGCAGAGATACTGAGGGAAACTATAGAATCACGGGACGTGTAGATGACATCGTCATTGTAAGTGGGCATAATCTAGGAACTGCCGAAATAGAAAATGCGATAAATGAACACACGCTAGTGGCAGAGAGTGCGGTGGTAGGGTATCCACATGATGTGAAAGGGAATAGTATTTATGCGTATGTGACGCTAAAAGATGTCAGAAGTGAGTCTTCAGAAGTAAGTATAGAGAATGAGATAAGAGACTTGGTATCTAGGACTTTAGGACCTATCTGCAAACCAGAGAAAATACAATTTACTACTGGACTGCCGAAAACACGCAGTGGTAAAATAATGCGTAGAATTCTACGAAAAATAGCAGAAGGAGATACGAGTAATTTGGGAGATATTTCTACTTTGCTTAATCCGGAGTGTGTGGAGGAGGTGATACAGGGGAAGGTGTAAAATGGATAAACTTAGTCTTGTCTCATTAGGAACTGTATTAGCCTATATCATTTCATATGGTTGGCTGTTAAATCAGTCAATCGCAAAGTACTATAGGGAAGATGCTAAGTTTTGGTTAAGCTTATGCGTGTTTATTGTGATTAACGTGGGTATCTCTTTTGTTTGAGGGAGTGATGGATATCTTATATTCCATCTGTTAATTTTTAAACTTTCTTTAAAGCTTTGATAAAATGTTCTACTCGCTCATCGGTAGTCGCCCAAGAGGTAATCAAGCGAATTGCAGAATGATTTTCATCTATTTTTTTCCAGTGATGAAAGGCGAATTTTTGAGAAAGTTGTGCGATTTGATCGTTGGATAAAATTGGGAAAAGCTGATTGGTAGTAGTCTCTGCCCAGAATATACACCCATAGCCTATCAGTGCTTGTTTGATTCGCATAGCCTGCTCATTGGCGTAGCTGGCTAGGTCAAAGTATAAATTATCTTTGAAGAGCTCTAGAAACTGAGTGCCGAGCACCATTCCCTTAGCTAGCATAGCTCCACGTTGTTTTATATGATAAGCAAAATCTTCTTGAAGTACGGAGTTCGTAATCACTATTGCTTCTCCTAGAAGTGCCCCGTTTTTAGTGCCACCTATCCAAAAAACGTCTGTGTACGAGGCAATATCTGCTAAAGTCAAATCATTATCCGCAGCCATAAGAGCGCTACCTAGTCTCGCTCCATCCATAAATAGGTAGAGGTCATTTGCTTGGCAAAAGGTATATAGGGCTTTCAATTCTGACTTAGTGTAAATAGTCCCCATCTCCGTAGAGTTAGATATATACACCATACGCTGTTTGAGTACATGCGGTTTGTTGCTATGGCCGTCTAGCACTTGCTGTATATGTGAAGGAGTAAGTTTCCCGTCTACCCCTTCTACAGCGTTGATCTTATGTCCCGTGGCTTCTATAGCCCCAGTTTCATTGGTGTAGATATGCCCAGTCGTGGTAGAAATCACACTTTCGTGGGCTCGCAGACTGGCAGCTATCACTAGCATATTAGCCTGTGTGCCTCCACTTACGAAATGTACGTCTGCATCTGCTGCATCACACTTTTGTTTAATTAGACTTTTTGCTTTTTCACTGTATATATCAGCACCATATCCATCCTGTTGCACCAGATTATTGCGACCTAGTGCTTCTAGAATCCGTGGGTGACATCCTTCGGAATAGTCGTTTTTAAATGAAATAAGCATTATTAGAAAAAATATAAGTACCCAAATATAGGCTTATCTTAGACTAAGAAGTTTGAGTTTCAGCTTCCACAGTCTTTTTAGACTTGCGGTAGGTAAACGAGTTAAAGATGTTTCTGCGAGCAAAACGCTGCATTTTGTCTGCGTTTACCAGCTTAGAAAACAAGGTCTTATTCACACCAAAGTACTCGTAGGTAGACCCGTCTGTAAATGAGATTTCCAGTAAAAGACTTTTGTGCTGCATATCATCGATGAATGCATTTTCTATCGTGTTCGTGTATTCGTCTAGTCCTTTGGCTATAGTCTCAGGAGCTATACTTATTAGAAATGCATATCCATCTGTAATTTGACGACTCATTTCTTCAGCTTCTTCTTTTCGAGTATCATCAGCTGTGTGCTTATCTGGATGCCATTCTTTTACTAAGTTACGGTAGCTAGTCTTCAGTTCTTTTAGGTCTATATCACCTTCTACGTTAAAGAGCTTTTTGTACTGGTTTATGCGTTTCATTATTTGCTAAAAAAGAGTGCAAAGGTACCGTATTATATAATGCAGCGGTCATCACCCAGGCAATCTACTATTAAAAGATTGATTTTTAGTCCATTAACCTGAGTTGGACTATTCTGTTGAGCCAAATATTTTATAAATCACGTAGTTAAGACGTAGCAAACATTTAGTGCGAAGAAGTGTTTGTTTTAGATAGGCAAAAATGATTATGCTCAACTGGACCACCAGATTTTTTCTGCTATGCATGATTACAGTAATGGCACTCACTGCTGGTGCACAAGAGAACTCCTATACCATTCAAGGTAGTATAGAGGAGGGAAATACCAATGAGCCACTCGGTTTTGTTACTGTGATGGTCTATAATGCTAAAGACAGCACTAGAATAACCGGAACAACGAGTCGTGAAAATGGAACGTTTACCTTACAAACAGATATACAACAGGTCTACCTTGAAATCGCTTTTATGGGATATGCCACTAAGGAGGTAAGTGGCCTCCAGTTTGAGAGTGGGATCGCTAATGTAGGCACAGTAGTACTTTTAGAAAACAATCAGTCTCTAGGTCAAGTAACGGTTCGTGCAGAAAAGTCGTCGACCGTATTCAAACTAGATAAACGAGTATTTAATGTAGGCAAAGACATAAGTAGTACAGGAGCTAGTGCCCTTGAAGTACTGAATAATGTCCCGTCGGTAAACGTCAACATAGAAGGTGATATAAGTCTACGAGGAAGTGGAGGAGTACAAGTACTCATAAACGGGAAACCATCTGTGATAGCTAGTGATCAAGGGAATGCTATGGGTACCATCACCGCAGATATGATTGAAAAAATAGAGGTAATCACAAACCCGTCAGCCAAATATGATGCTGAAGGGACTTCTGGGATCATCAATATAGTGCTAAAAAAAGAAGAGCGGCGAGGACTCAATGGCAGCGTAAGTTTGAATACTGGGACACCGCATAATCACAGCGTTGGGTTGAGCTTAAATAGAAGAACAGAAAAGTTTAATCTATTTACTCAATTGGGGGTAGGGTATCGTGAATTACCTCGTATACGAGAAAATGTCAATAGAGACTTGGTCAATCAAACTACAGTAAACAGTGAAGGTTTAGAGTACCGGAATGAGCTTTTTTATAATGCTGTCCTAGGTACAGATTATTACATTAATGCGTACAATGTAATTACACTATCTGGAAATTTTGCTTATGAGATAGAAGATCAGCCCTCTGAAACGAATTTTGAAAGAATAGACGAGAACGGACAGATCCTTTCTAAATGGAATAGAACAGAGGTAACTTCAGCGCTCAATCCAAAGTGGCAATATGAGCTGAATTACAAGAAGGATTTTAAGGACAAAAAAGAGCACACGCTATTATTTTCTGCGATTGGTAATTTTTTTGGTAAAGACCAGTCTTCTGAATTTGCTAATAATCAAATCGAGAATTTTGAAGGGGTTAGTAATCAGCGGACGAATACCAAATTTAACGAAGCTAGCTACTCCTTTAATTTAGACTACACCAATCCTATCACTAAAAAAATCACACTAGAAGCTGGGTCTCAATATGCCACCACGGATGTAGGTAATGACTTCTCTGTCAGTAACCTTGTGGCGGATGAATATAGAATAGATGAAGGATTAACCAATGTCTTCGAGTTTACTCAGAATGTGTTAGGCATCTATTCCACTGGAGCGTATGAAGGGGATAAGTGGGGCTTAAAGCTAGGGCTCCGGATGGAAAACACTCAGCTAAATACACTCCTTAAAAACACAGCAGAGAGGAATAATCAAAATTACCGGAACCTTTTCCCAAGCGTACATTCATCTTACAAGATATCTAAGACGGTAAGCATGCAAGCAGGATACTCTAGACGTGTTTTTAGACCGAGGATGTGGGATTTAAACCCTTTTTTCAATATTAGAAATAATTTTTCTATTCGTCGAGGGAATCCAGAACTACTGCCCGAATTTACTGATTCGTATGAAATTTCAACCCTATTCACGTATAAAAAAGCGTCGGTAAATGCTAGTTTATATCATCGCTATACGACTGAAAAGATTGACCGTGTTTCTACGTTTGAAGATAATATAAGTATTACTGCCCCTTACAATATAGGAACGAACAGAATATCAGGTTTGGAGCTCAATGGGAAATATAGTGCTACTAAAAGATTGTCTTTTAACGGAGATTTTAATTTCGGTAGTTTCATACGAAAGGGCACTTTTGAAAGTACTAATTTTGATTTCAATGCTTCTACATGGAGTTCTAAATTAACTACAAAAATTAAGTTCCCATTGGGATTTGATTTTGAAACTACGGGGCATTTCAGGTCCAAGGAACAAACCATACAAGGAGTTCAATCGAGTATGATATTTGCTGATTTAGGCGTCAGAACAAAGATTCTAAAGGGCAAAGGAGTTTTTAGTTTCAGTGTGAGAGATATTTTTGAGTCTCGTATACGCGAAAATTTCACTTCTCAGCCCAGCTTCTCTTTGTATAATCGAAGTTTACGCGGACGCTTCATCACCTTCGGGTTTAGCTATGGTTTTGGCAAAGGAGAAGCTATGACCTATTCGGGTAGAAGGAGGTAGTAAGGTTAAAAAAAGAACATTTTTTATCCCTCTACGATATAAATAGTTGGTTTCTTGTGTAGTTCTATCTCACGTGGTTTCCACTCAGATATAGGCTTGGAGATAATGGTTTCTTTTCCTTCTTTTTCGATATCTACAGCCACACATAGCTTGGTGTCTTTCTGTAGATTTTTGATGAGAAACTCTAGAAACTGATTATTGCGATAGGGTGCTTCCATAAAAATCTGAGACGCCTTACGGGAGCGCACTTCCATATCTTTCAGCGCTATTATTCTATCTCGTGCGTCGATAGGAAGATACCCATTAAATTTAAATCGTTGGCCATTAAATCCACTCGCCATCAGAGCTAGAAATAGCGATGAGCTACCTGCTAGAGGTATTACTTTCACACCTTTGGTGTGGGCATATTTAGCCACCTCACTTCCTGGGTCTGCTATGGCGGGTAAGCCAGCCTCTGAGAGTACACCTATGCTCTGCGTACCGATGAATTCATTGAAAAACATTTTGAACCCCACATAGTTATTGTGCTTGTCTAGCTCTACGAATACAAAATCATTTTGATGTGTTGGATGGTTTATCGCTTTCAGAAAAGCACGTGCTGTCTTTTCTTTTTCTACTATGAAATGGGTGATTTTATACGTCTCTTCTAGGGTACGCTTAGGAAGGTACTCGGGGTCAAATTCTCCTATGAAATTAGGAATCATATATAGTGCTGTGCTCACTTTGCAATATTATGATAAATAGAGCCGTTATTTAAACTATGATACTTTTAGGTTCACTCAAGATACTGTGAACCGTAAAATTGTATCTCCACAAGATGTTTTTGAAAGTGAATTATTGGAAGAAACTTAGATTTAAAATAAACAAATGAGAAATTACATCACACTAGCACTTTTGATTATTCTTTTCGGTTTTACATCTTCACCTTACGATTCTATTTCCAAGTTTGATTGGAATGGCAATGCATGGGCTCTTGTACAGCAAGATGGTTTATATGGATTTATAGATGTGTTTGGTGAAGAAGTGGTCAAGCCTAAGAATGATAAGATAGATCGGTTCAATAAAGAAGCTAATAACTGGGCAAAAGTATATTTAGATAACCACGAAGGTTTTTTAAATGTGTTTGGAGAAGAAGTAGTAGCTCCTCAATATGACAAAATACACTTGTTCAAAAAAAAGACGAATAATTGGGCTTTGGTAGAGAAAGCAGGACTGCTCGGCTATATAAATGTATTTGGTGAAGAAGTGGTGAAGCCCAAGTATGATATAATTCATCCGTTTAGTAAGACACCAATGGTTGGACTAAGATAGAACGAGACGGAGCGGTTGGTTTTATAGATGTGTTTGGAGAAGAAGTGGTTGAGGTAGAGTGAGGAAGCAGTTAATTACAATATCTACTCTACTTCTGTGCACGAACTGTTTAAGCCAGAATCTAAAACCAGAAGATACTTTTGATAAATATTTCTACGTTTTAGGATTTGATTCCCCATTCCCGCTGTCATTTCAAAAAGGTGAAACTATAAATTTAAATAACGGGTTGGAGTTTGAAGCATTTTTCTTCAATAAGAATGGTAAACTACAAATGGTAGAGAGTTACCAGTGGTGTGGTACTACGGTTTTTTTGAGAGATTAAAAAATGCAGTTTTTGGAGGCGTTAAGTACAATGAAAGCAGAGAGGGAAGTTACAACTTTAATATAGGGAATAATTCACTTTACCTTGCATTTGGAGGTGATGAATACTATTGCAAGATTATAGGTAATTACTATGACAAGAGTGAGTTGGAAACTAAAAAATCGTAATAAAACAGAAAAATCCAAGTAATAGTATGCTAAGAGAGTAAAAGTAGAGTATTCTATTTCCTGTATTCCTTTACTACTTCTTCCACGCCCAAACCCTGCAGAAAATGTTCTTCATCTGTGTGGTATTCACCTTTAGTGTCTATGAAAATATGGCTTGGGTATCCGGTCACATTAAACCGTTCTAGAAACTGAGCAGAGAGTGTCGGCGACATAAAAATTTGAGTACCGGTCATTTCCATTTTTAGCACAGATTCCATCCAAGTCGTTTTTTTACTGCTACGCCCTTCGCACAGGTAGACTACCTCTACATCGTTAGCTTTTAGCTCGTTTAGCTTTGCTTTACTCGCCATTATATCCATGCGGCACGGGCCACACCACGTGCCCCATATATCGAGGATGATGATCTTGTTGGGGTATTTATTTTTGATCGCGTTTAGCAACATAGCTAGGCTGTCTTGCTCGGCGTAGTACATAGATACAGATGTATTGGTAGCTTCCAGTTTACCTAAAGCAGAGACTTCTGGAGCGTCTGCAAGCATGTTTAGCAATTGATTCGTAGTCTCTTCATCTCTTGTGGCTATGTTGTCATACAGATTAGTAGACTGTGTTGAAGATAATAATGACCGGGTCTTAGCAAAGTAGTTGGGCCTATCCGACTTTTCTGGTATAGCTGCAATTAGCAACCTATCTGGATCAGCAATATCTAGTTCCTTTATTTTTTGGATAAAATCGGTTAGATGAGCTGCATATACTTCATTGCAGTATTGGTCTAGGTACTTTTCTTTTCCCTTCGCATAGACTGTTTTGTCATACGATTCTTTGTTTTCACGTTTCATCATTTCAGTAAACCAGAGTCCAAAATCTTCCCGTTCATCAGGCCCTAGCAGATTCCAAATGGTTATCTTAGTTTGATGGTCATACACATCTCTGTCTCCATAAAAAAGGTTGTTGAATAAATACGAGTATACATCTGCTGTGTACATACTAGAGTGGCTTGGATTGTAGCTTAGTATTTCGTTCAGTAATGCATCTGGCACGGGTTTACCCCAGTTGATGATTAATTGACGTGAGTAGTAAGACGCATAGTCGTCATCTCTGGCAATCTTGGCATAGGGTGAAGGATGTCTTGCTATATATTTATCTAGTTTAGCGATGTGTTTTTGAAAAGCAACTTCAAGTTGCTTAGATCTAATATGGGCTGAGTCTTTGGAGTGAAATACAATGTCAGATTGCCTCTTATTATAATCGCTAGCTTTGATTTTAGAAATCTTATTGAAATAGATTGTGGCTTCGGAATCTGGCCCACTAAAAATACTTTTCTTACCAGATAAGAACGAGGGAATAAGATGTTTTGCTTTAGCATTTAGAGTGATGTGGAGACCTTTATCTACTACTAGTGTAGTAAAGATGATGTCTTCAACACTAAAAAAGCAAAGATCTACGGCATTCTTGTAGGGTAGGTCAATCTTAAAATTTCCATTTTCATCTGGAGTAGTGATAATAGTAAGGTACTCTCGGTCTATGGCCGAGTAGTAGTTTAATTGTACATCTATGTCACTGTGCTTTTTAGGGTCAAAGTTTTTAAACTCACCCGTAATTTGAGCTTGGGCCAAGCCAAAGGAAAAAATAAGAATGATGAGTAATTGTAGCTTTTTCATTTCTGATACCAAATATAATTATTTGTAAATAGAACCTCCCTTTCACCTACTTTCACCTACTTTCACCCCGATTTAAGAGATCATTACATTTTGAGCACCATAGTGTTTGAAGACGGCATTTCAGAAATGCTAGCTTCTATAGAAAGCCGCGGCTATTATGAATGTAAACAAGTCGTATCGAGCAAAACTGCGGAGAGATTGCGTGCTTATATGGATACGCAGTATGAGCAAGACCAATTCAAAAAAGCGGGTGTAGGCAAAGGAGCTTCTTTGGTGATAAACGAGTCTATACGCAAAGACTCCATCCTGTGGATAGAGCGAGAACCCAAAAACGAGCTAGTAGCAGACTACGCTAGCTTTGTCAGTGAACTTATACCCCAACTCAATCGCCATTTTTTCTTGCCGCTCAAAGACAAGGAGCTGATGTATGCCATTTATGAAAAAGGTTCTTTTTACAAAAAGCACAGGGATAGATTTATAGGAAATCAACACCGCTTTTTTACGGTGGTGCTCTACCTCACAGACTGGCAAGAAGGAGACGGAGGAGAGCTAGTTATTTACAAAGATGATACGCAGATAAAGGTGACACCTACGGCCGGCACCTTCATTATTTTTATGTCTGAAATGGAGCACGAGGTACTGCCCGCTTTGGCTAGGCGATACAGCATCACAGGTTGGGTTACAGATGTGCCAATAGGGTTGACGTTTTTGTAAGGGAAAGCAAAGTCTACACACCTCTCAAAAAACCAACAGCCACTTTATTGAAAATGTGTGGTTGCTCTACGTTTACTACGTGGCCACAGGCGGGTATCACGTGTAGTGTAGCACTTTGGTGGTCTTTTACTATTTTAGATAGGTTGGGTAGAAACATGTGGTCCTCTTCTCCCATGATATAGAGAGTGGGCACGCCAGCATCTTTAAATCTAAAATATTTCAACAGCGGATTGATATCTGCTACTAGTGTAAACCAACGTTTAAACTCTTTTTGGTAGAGCTTCTTAGCTTCATTAATAAAAAGGTTTCTGCTCTCTTTATGCGATTTTTTTGGCATTATAATATGGGCAAAAAAGCGGTAGAGAAGGAGGTAAGGCACTACAGATTTGAGTAATACTCCTAGTCTCATTAGTACTTGTCCCCTCAGGTTCATTTTCATAATAGCACCACCCATTATCATACTGAGCGTGCGTTGGGGAAATCGTTCGGTTATTTCGCGAATGACTATCGTACCTAGTGAGATACCTACATAGTGAGTGGACGCTATTTTGAGGTGGTCCAAGACTTCTACTACCTCATTTCCTATAGTATCAAAACGGTACCTTTTCAGTTTTTCGTAAATTGGTTTTTTAGACTTTCCATGCCCACGTAAATCGATGAGTAGCACATTGAAGTGCTTTTGGAAAGCACGTATTTGCTTGTACCAGATACTGCTGCTACCTCCTGCTCCGTGAATGAAAGTCACCCATTCGGCATCCTCGCTGTGTATATGTGTCGTATAGTATAACACTCTTTTAGTAGTAACAAAGGTAAGCGATTATTCGTTTGTGTTTTAGATCCATTCGCGCATTAAGTCTTCCCGTACAAGTAAGACAATCATTATTACCATCCTAAGTGTATATGAATTCCGAGTTTTTACTTCTCAAGAATCTGAACATATACAAGTTTAAACAACTTCATAATCTATCATTGCACCATGCAAGCACCACAAGCTAAAAAAGTACCTAAGGAACTGAAAATACACGGCGATACACGTATAGATAATTATTTTTGGCTAAATGATCGAGAAAATCCGGAGGTCATAGATTATCTGAATGCAGAGAATGACTACGGAAAAGAGGTGATGAAACCTACAGAAAAGCTGCAGGAAGAGCTCTATGAAGAAATGGTGAGCCGCATCAAAAAGGACGATGAGTCTGTACCCTACAAGAAAAAAGGCTATTGGTACTATACCCGTTTTATAGAAGAAGGTCAATATCCTATCTACTGTCGAAAAAAGGATACTATGGAAAATCCAGAGGAAATACTGATGGATGTAAATGTAATGGCAGAAGGGCATAGCTATTATAGTCTAGGAGGACTCAGTATTAGCCCAGATAATAAGTACCTGATATTTGGAGAAGATACAGTTAGTCGCAGAATCTACACACTTAAAATGAAGAGTATGGAGACCGGAAAACTACTCGAGCTGAACATACCTGGCACTACTGGTGGAGCTAGCTGGGCTGGAGATAGCCAGACCATATTTTACACACTCAAAGATGAGACTACACTGCGGAGCGCTAAGATAATGTCGTACAATATACTCACTAAGGAAGAGAAAGTACGCTTCATTGAGATGGATGATACTTTTAATTGTGGAGTGTATAAAAGCAAAAGTGAGAAGTACATCATTATAAGCAGTGGAGCGAGTATTACCAGCGAGTATCAGTTTATACCGGCTGATAGACCAGATGATGCGTTTACTGTTTTTCAGCCAAGAATCCGTGGACTAGAGTATAGCATTAGTCATTTTGAAAACAAGTGGTATATCATGACGAACTGGGATGCACAGAATTTTAAGCTCATGGAAACCGATGAGGTTTTAACAGGGCGTAGTAACTGGAAAGAAGTGATAGGCCATAGGGAAGACACATTACTAGAAGGAATAGAAACTTTTCGCAACTTTATGGTGGTGGAAGAACGTACCAATGGTCAAAACTTCATAAGAGTGATAAACCAAAAGACGAATGAGGAGCATTACATGGAGTTTGAGTCTGAGACATACAATTGCTGGACGAGTACCAATGTTGATTTTGATACGGAGATACTCAGGTACGGATATACAAGTATGACTACACCAAGTAGTGTGTTTGATTATAATATGGCCACCAGAGAGAATGTGCTCTTGAAGCAGCAGATAGTATTGGGTGGATATGACGAGTGCCTGTATGATAGTAAGCGCATGTGGGCTACAGCTCGTGACGGTAAAAAAGTGCCAATGAGTGTGGTGTACCGAAAGCAAGTGCAGGGTCAGAATCCAGGGCTAAAAAAGCGGCCAACTCTACTCTATGCTTACGGTTCATATGGTCATTCGCTAGACCCTTATTTTAGCTCTATCAGATTGAGTTTGCTAGATCGTGGATTTGTGTATGTGATAGCACATATACGAGGAGGAGAGGATCTTGGAAGACAGTGGTACGATGATGGTAAATTGCTAAAGAAGAAAAATACATTTACGGATTATATAGACTGTGCAGAGCATCTCATAGCAGAAGAGATTACTACCACAGAGCATTTATATGCCCAAGGGGGCAGTGCAGGAGGTCTGCTCATGGGTGCGGTGATGAATATGCGTCCTGATTTATGGAATGGTGTGATAGCCCAAGTGCCTTTCGTAGATGTGGTAAGTACGATGTTGGATGATACCATTCCACTGACTACTGGGGAGTATGATGAGTGGGGAAACCCCAATGAAGAGGAGTACTACCACTACATAAAAAGCTATTCACCGTATGACAATATAGAATCTAAAGACTACCCAAATACACTTATAACTACGGGATTACACGATAGCCAGGTGCAGTACTGGGAGCCGGCCAAGTGGATCGCTAAACTGAGAGAAGTAAAAACGGATGACAATATACTCATCATGGATTGCAATATGGAAACAGGCCATGGAGGTGCGAGCGGTAGGTTCGAGGCACTCAAAGAAACTGCTAAAGAATTTGCATTTATCTTCATGCTGGAGAGAATAGAGAAATAGTACTATTTTTGACGAATGAAGATTCTTAAAGTACTAGGTTTACTTCTTTTTGTAAATAGTATCTGCAAAGCACAAGTGGTATCTGATAGGCTAGGTTTCATCTCTAGCACAAGTATTCTGGAGGATAACGGGTTTCAGATAGAGGCTGGCCATACCTATAACGGCACTAATTATTCTCTACTGAATCTTTCTTCAGCCACCGGAGCGGTTCTCCGCAAAGGAGTGAATAATATGCTGGAAGTTCAGATCAGATTACCCGAATACTATACTGATGGTGTAAATCCTACTACAGGACTAACGTCCGTGATGGCAAAGATTGGATTTGCTCGTACTGCTAAGGTGAAATGCTCAGTATTAGGGGGAGTAGGTATAGCAGCTTTTTCAGGAGGTGTTGGATTGTATATGGGCATGTCCATACCTGCTCAGTTGGAGTTGACCCAAGCACTTCGATTAAGAGCAGAGCCAAGTTTCAATCTGCTGATCCTGCCTTCAAGAGAATCTGCGGGCATTAGTTTAGCCCTACAGCAAGACATAAAAGATGCAGCTAAGGTAGAAGTCGGTGTAAATAGTAGATTTATACTTATACAGCGTAAAGAGTTCGGCAAGGAAAGAATATTTAGCGAAGTGCTTTACGGTACTTTAGCTACACAAATAAATCTCACAAAATTTATTGCCTTAGATGCTGCTGTACAACTGCCATTGGCTATAGGAGAAAATCAACCGGCCATAGGTAATGGTATGGTAATAAAAGGAGGCTTAGTAATTTCCTTTGCAGGCAAACCTTGGCGAGAGAAAAAAGTGAAAATAGAGCCAGAAGTTTATTAATCAAGTCAAATAAATAATTAGAGGTGCATATTTGTATTATGAATAAAATGTTGCTTGCTTTGGCTATCCTTTATAGTGGTGGGTATGCTTTTGCACAGATAGAAACAGACCGTCCTGATTTTACCGAAAGTCCCAATGTAGTGCCAAAGGGAGCGTTGCAGATAGAGACTGGTTTTATTTTAGAGAATGATAAAGTGGAGATGACAGGAAAGTTTCCAGGAACAGGTAAGTGGGAAGAAAAGAGACAGAACATTACGATGAATACGACACTATTTCGTTTTGGACTTACTGATAGAATAGAATTAAGATTGAATACAGCTTTTAACTCAAATAGCCTAAATGAATATAATGTATTAGAATCGGGCCCTTGGTTGCCTGCTAATTTTCAACCAGCTGACTCGTTTTTTGATCCTGTAAGTGGCTTCTCCACCTCTTTCATCGGATTCAAGACTAACTTGTTCAAATCTGAAAAAATGAGCATCGGTTTCTTGGGACACCTCTACATTCCAGAATTGGCCTCGGGAGATTTTGCCAAATTGAGCGGACAAAAAGTAGCACCTGAGTTTCTTATCCCACTTACTTACGATATCACAGATAGGTTTGGGATAGCGGTGCAATACGGACTCTCTTGGGATGGTCTCACGCCTAATCCTACTACCAGTTATACACTGGCACTAGGCTACGGTATTACCGATAAGCTCAGTTTTTATGTAGAGCCCTACGGTTTCCTAACCAATAATGGAGATGAGCTTCACCTTATTAATGGTGGATTTACGTATCTCATCAATGATGATTTTCAAGTAGATCTCACGGGTGGTTTTGGACTCAATGAGGCGGCACCAGATAATTTCATAAACTGTGGAGCATCGTTTTTGTTATTTAACAAATGAGATTCTCTCCAATCTTAGTCCTTTGTCTATTGAGTTTAGCTAGCTACGCTCAGATAGATACGGATAGACCAGCTTTTACCAACAGTGTAAATGTGGTGCCAAAAAGTACATTGCAATTTGAAGGAGGGATGGGGTATACGGTACAAGCAACCAATGTTGTACCGGTAATCAATAATGGAAGAAGCTTAAAAAGGTTAGAGACATATACACTTCCTCAAGCTGTTTTTAGGTATGGTATCACTAGTAGAGCCGAAGTCAGATTTGAAGTGCCTCAGTTCAGTTTATCTCGTTACAAACTGGCCAATGATTCACAATCTAGATATGCCACAGATCTGTGGAACAGACAAGTAGGCATGGGGTTAAAGTTTCAAATTTTGGATAAGGATAAGTTTACCCTTTCTTATTTGGCAACGCTCAGAACGGAAAGAGATAATTTTCCTGAATCGGAGAGAGAACTGACTTTTGGTCTTT
The DNA here is from genome assembly GCA_003485825.1 of Bacteroidota bacterium. Classification (GTDB taxonomy): domain Bacteria; phylum Bacteroidota; class Bacteroidia; order NS11-12g; family UBA9320; genus UBA9320. The sequence goes on from DNHN01000069.1 coordinate 26,122, forward strand.
TTAATGATTTGATATGGGAGTATAGATTTAATGAGAAGTCTAAAATGGCTGGAACATTAGGCTTTGGTAATGGTAAAGACGCGTACGCTGTAAATGCTGCTGCATTGATAGGTACTAAAATTAATAATCGACTCTGGCTCCAAGCTGAGGCGGTGTCTGAAAACTATTTTTATGAAAATTCGAGGTATAATGTGAATTATTACACATTAAATTTATCTAGCCAATACGCCCTTACCCAACGAGATGCAATTGATTTGACTGTAGGCTCGGTAGTGCACTCTACAGCCTTTATACTTCCAAGAAATTTAACCATACAACTTGGTTACGCACACCTATTTAATGCTAAAAAATGAATAGACTAATACAACTCATAGCTATAGCTCTTGTTTTCACCGCCTGCGATACCAGCAGCAAGTGGAAACCTACGCAAGAAGTAATATCAGAATCGGG
>DNHN01000132.1:0-878 GCA_003485825.1 Bacteroidota bacterium
TTTAGATGGCTCCTATTTCATATATTTCATTACGGGACCAGCTTGCATCAATGCTTGGAGCCGAAGGTGTTTACGACTTACCCAAAGTAGATCAAGACAGAATAGGTATTTTTATTAACCAAGCGTATAGAGAATGTTACGCACCTGTTGATAATAAAAGAGCCATGTGGGCTCAACAAGAGTTCAAATTAAGTTTTGATGATTCGAATCATTATGCCGAACTACCTCCTGAAGTTGTTTCCGTAGATAAAATCCCTGTGCTAGAAGGTGAAGGTCCTCTTTCTCCTATGAAAGGACCTGAGGATGAAATACGAGCCCGTTCTATCTTCAGTTCAGACTTCCGTGCTCCCAGCGGGAGGGGTTTAAACTTTCCCAACTATACGGAAAACGAACCTGAGGTAGGTCGCCCAGTTTGGTATTACTTGGACAGTAGAGCTAAAGACGGGGATACCAAGGTAATACCTCGTATGTTTCTATATCCGTATCCAGATAAGGAGTATACCGTCACAGTTTATGCAAACGTCGTACCTAAACCTTTAGATGACGATTTGGATGAGCCTAGACTACCTTCTGATCTTGTGTGGGATATTTTATTTCCCATAGCTCAAGGTAAGATCGTTACAGACCCTAGATACAACGGTGCCAATAAAGAGTTCTTACTACGTAATGCTGAAGAGGCTAAGAAAAGATTAAGAAATTACATTAGCCCACAAAAACACAAAGGCTCTTTAAGACTAACAAAAAGAGTAGGGTACTAGACTATGGCTGCCGACCTTACCCTTAGGTTAATAGGACGTCCTCAAGTTTCTCAAAACTCGGAGGTTGGATACCGAACGCTTAAGCGTAAATACGTAGTCCAAGGGTCGAGGGTAAATTTT
>DNHN01000132.1:1018-6298 GCA_003485825.1 Bacteroidota bacterium
GTAAAAAAGACGTGGGTGTCGGAATCGTCATCTAATAGCGGTACTTTAGGGGTGTTAACTAGAAGGTATGTTGTACTTAAAGCAGTACACCCCCTTGGATACGGTGTTCAGGAATTTGCCAGGCACCCAGACTCTTACGGAAACGGCCTTCAAAAAGATCCTTGGGAATATCTGCCCAATGTGGTCATACAAAGCGAGCCTAGTAATAATGGTGAATTCTTATTCGCTCTTTGTGACACAAGCGTGTCTTATGACTGGGTAAGACAAAATGTTTCAGTAGACACTAGCTCTAAAGGTATTGATATTTGGTCTGTATCATGGGTTGAGCCCATAAGGCCAAAAGGTAGGCCTACTTTTTCAATAGATAAAAAAACAGGTTTGGAAGTCCTGCAACGCTCATGGCATCTACCAAGAGCAGAAGCTGATAATTTTGTAACCCAGGTTCTATACCCCTGTGTTCGTATAGGTTCTCAGGACGAAACATATGAGGAGTTTTTAGTAACCGACTACCAAGTAGTTCCGAATAAAACAATAGATACGGTTTCTACGCTTACGGTAACATATACTAAACTCAAAGCGGTTGAATTTTCTCAGACATATGTTCAGAGCAATGACCTTATAAAACTGCGTAAAAGATATGCGGTAGCTCGTGGAGACGACACAGAATACGGCTACGGTGCTAACTGGGCTAAACACCCACAAAACCCTGATCGAACAGATCCCGTACCATCTAATCCTTGGGAGTATGCACCTGCTTGGGTTACTCAAAAACCTGAAGCTCCTAGTCTTGATTTTAACAGTGCTAGTTTAGGCGGGTTTACAAATAATCCAGGAGTAGTTACGGGAGTAGACGGTGGTGGAGTTGAAGAAAGTAAAACTTTAGAGTCCTATTTAACCGAAGCTAATATAACCTCAGAATGGTTAGAAGGTTCTGCGGCTATATCAAAGAGCTCGGGAGGTCTTGATATATGGACAGTTGAGTGGGTGTGTCACGGGGTTCCTTATTGGGTTTTGGGCACTACCTCTCAGGGTAATAATGCATCAAACGCATTACAGCTAATAGATTTTGACGAACACGGTGTTAAAAGAACAGCGATTGGAGGAACCTACGACGGGGCTTCCAATGTAAAAGTTAAAACGTATTCGTTTTTTGTAGTAGGTTCTGACCTACCCGAAAGTCTTGCTGAAATATCTGGAGGTTCTGGTAATTCTAAAACCAACACATCTGTTAACTTTGACGTGTGGTTTACTACTTCTGATGAAGATGGGTTTGAATCCGCAAGCCATCCTATAAAAGGAAGCCTCCAAAACGCTGTTTGGGTTTCTAACACTGCCGGTACTATAGATTTTCCGCTGATGAATCTTCCAGTACAAGGGGCAATAAACCAACAAGGCACCTATCCTGTTGGTCAAAAAAGACAAGGCGAGATTATTTTTGATTTTGATTCGCACCGAGATTTAGGAAGTATCGATTCAAATAACAATTTCGTAATGGATCCACGAGGACTTCCTATATATCAAGGCCAGCCAATAATTAGAATGGGTGGTAGAATAACATACACAGCGACGAGTCGAATAGGCACGATTGGGAGTTCTACAAACTTTGACGCGACTAAAACTCAGATACTTCCTATATTCTCATCTGGTTTTAAGAAAATATGGAAAGTAGCTATTACATATGTCGGAAATTAACGATGAGCAGCTGCAAGAGTTTGAAGCAAAGTTAGAGGCCTTAACCCAAAGGCTTGAGGAGATCGAGCTAAGCCCAGATAACTTTGACCCTTTTGATTTATACGATGTCGAGCGTATGCTCGAAGACTTTAGGACTAAGGAACAAAGTCTTAACTCAGAGGTCGAAAGAGTAGAGGTCGAAGGAGCAGAGGTCGAAGAATCTTTCTCTTTTGAAGTAGGTTCAGTTTCTAAAAAAAGACCTGTTTTTGAAGTTCATTGGATTGGTATTGATGAATGTAATGTATCAAGCTGCGAATCTATAATTTCAGATGTCGAAGCTAAGAGCGCATTTTTAAATGCAATAAACTACCGAGCTGATTACTCTAACGGAAAAAGAAAAGTTAAACACGGGGACTTATTGATTCTACTTTGTAGAAACTCTGGGAACCTTGCTGAAGATGCTCCTGAAGGATCTGAACCCCTTACTAAGTCCTGTACTTACATGGGGATGTTCACGAGGCATGGATATAGACAATCTGCGGAGCCTGATGCCTTGCCTGTTGTAGAGTCTAAAATATCAGACTCTAACGATTATGGAGATGTGTTCGTTTGGTCTTCATGTTCTGAGGGTAATGTATGTGACGAGGACTCAACTGCCGTAGATATTTTAACTGTCTCAGAATCAGACTCTGGACAACCAAGCAGTTTTACTTTCTTAAAATCAGGCAGTGCTTCATCTCCGTACGAATCCGGTGTTTTAGACTATGTTACTGATCTTAGTGTAGCTAAAGCTAATCTAGGAACTACTACTAAAGGGTTGGTTATAGACTCCGCTGTCACAGATGTAACCGCAGGTTATCACGGTTCTCTTAAAAAATTAAGCGCCAGTCTTTCTAATTGGTATGTAGATTTTTCTAAGAAAAAATTTAAAGTTAAGTCTGATGTAGGAAGTATTACTACGGGTACTTTTAATTTTGGTAGTAGTGGAAGCGCTCTTATTAATAAGCCTTTACTGTCAGACGAATGTGGAAATTTAAGAATTAGTATTTATACAGATAGCTCCACAATCGATCTTTTCACTGGTAGTTTAAGCAGTACTTCGGAAAACTTTTCTGACTTTGCAAAAAACATTTCTGTAAGTCTTGGAACCTTAGAAGACATAGACACAAGTGAAGTATCCGGAAATATAGGGATAGCAGCTGAAATAACTGCAGTTTCTAAGTTTGAAGCTGATGGTACTGAGGCTAAAAAAATATTCTTCCCAGCCATAAATGAAAATGATGCAGGGAGTATTCTAACTACGGATAGCATCTCTTACCTTGAAAACTACGAACTTACAATTGAGGCGAGATATACTGTAGTTTATGAGGACGAAAACAAGGGAGATGCTGAGTATTACTTCTACAAAAAAGAGAAGAAAGTAAATGAGGCTAAGTTTGCTTCTGGTCTTTTCTATGATGGAGGAAATGAAGATCCTGACGGAACTGAAAAAACGTTGCTGGGAGTAATACGTGTAAAAGAAATACCTCTCAGATACGGCTGTAACGAAACCTATGGGTGTCAACTAGATCCTGCTGGAGAGTATTATGATTCTTCTTGTGGAAGCGGTTGCGAAGTTGCGTACGAACCAATGCTTACATACAGACCTCCGTATGTGTATGTGTACTACTACAATTTTGCAAACAAGTGCTACACTCTAAAGTCTGAGCATGTAAGAGATGATACGGATGAGCGAAACGATATATCAAATCATTACTATTCTAATGGTGGTCGATACACTGCGGAGATAATTGACGGCCAAACCGAAACTATATTCTATGTCAACGATGCTAAAGAAACCGATGTTGTAAGATCTAGCCCAGTTGCTGAAGCTGAAATATGTAAAACATTTGATAGCGAGCTAGCAGACTTTTCCGATCAATACTCAGGTACGGCAGAAATACACACACAGGAACGAGACTTTATCCCTATCACTGTTGGTGCATCTATAAAAATTCAGTTCTTTCCTAGGATCCTTGAAGACCAAATAACTGTCTGGTATAGAAAAGATGGAGATTATATCGCTCTGATCGATGAGGTTACTCTGACTATAAACCAAGAAGACGGAGCTGCCGCTTCTGGTGGAGTATTCATCGGTGCTGGCGGACCCATAGATAGCGAGGGGTTTGAGTGGGTTAAAGAAATACCTGTAGGAGCTGATGCTATAAAGTTAGAGGTAGATGGGACAGTTTCAGGAGATGCTGATACAATGTGGAGATATCAAATCGAAAAAGCTTAATGAGCTCCCACTACACATATACTGAAGAACTTTCCGTCAATGAAAGTTACACGGAAAACCCTCCACTAAAAGCGGGTTTTACAACCTATGTAAATGGTGAGGTAGATACTTCTGTGCCTGGTACTTACGAGGTAACGTACACATTTTTAAAACTAGAACCTTTTGAAACAATTACGGAAGTTAAGCTTGTTACTGTAACGGCTGATCCGCAAACAAACGCTACTATCACTTTAAACGGTGCCCCTGTAGTATCCCTAGTTTTGGATGATGCAAACACCTATATTGATGACGGGGCAACAAGTACTGACGGTACCGTATTTGTAACCAATTTAGACGGGACATCCTCTGAGTCTTTCACTGGGCTCCCTAGTGTAGCAGGAAGCTACACATTAATTTACTATGTAGCAGGAGCTTTTTCTAATTTTGTAACTCGTACGATCCATGTATCCGATCCTAATTCAGGCGGGGGAGGAGGGGGAGGAGGCGTATCCGCTCCAGCATCTGGGCCTAGAGGTGTAGATGTATCAATTACTATACCTACAACAGGACCAAAAAATACAACATTTACTATACTACCCTCTAATGGGCCTACTGGTGCAGGTGTATCAATCCCCGTACCTACAACAGGACCAAAAAGCGTAGGTCTAGAGGTATTTACTGCATTACCTACTAGAGGACCGAAAACAGTAGTTACTAAGTCAATCCCAGCACAAAGCTTTCCTATTGTAGGAACAACTACAGATACTCCAGATTCAAATGCTCCAGCACAAAGCTTTCCTATTGTAGGAACAACTACAGACTCTCCAGATTCGAATGCCCCAGCACAAAGCTTTCCTATTGTAGGGACCCAAGCTTAGTTTAAAAAAAACCAACCGATTGTGACTGTTGTGTACAACGAATAATCTATAAATAGCATGGCTACTACAAAGATAATCTTTACTTACACCGAATATGCCGATGTTGATGAAATTCAAATATTAAGATCTACGATTTTAAAAAACGAAAAAGCTTTTGAAGACGCATTAAACTTAGACCCACCTGGTACCGGTTATGACTACTTATCAGTTAACTCTGCTAATGAATTGTCGGCAGGTACCTATCAAGTCCAAGACACTGAAGCTGTCGAGGGTCAGCAATATTGGTACTGCGTTGCAGCTAAAGGTCCAGGAAGTAATGGTGGGTTCAGAGTAGGTACAGGCTCAAGCCCTTCTACAACCGATGTAACGACTGAGACTACACTCGGATCAACCTCTGTTGCTAGTGTAGTAGGAGGATCTGGACAAAGTCGAGGTATCTCAAGCGGCGGTGGCGGAGACACGGGCGGCGGAGAC
>DNHN01000341.1:0-632 GCA_003485825.1 Bacteroidota bacterium
TATATGTAGAAACCGTCTCATGCTACCATGGGCTATCGCCTCCTAGCTCGAGCTGTAGCCCACCTTCGTTTTTCTTTTCTAGTTTTTCTATACCGTAGTATTTCATAAACCCTTCTTTTTCATAGGTATCTACGTCCCACTCCTTCATAATTTCCCCATCTTTTACGTACAGTATTCTAGGATAGGTTTTGCCTTCTAGCATGCGTTTAAAGTCTGAAAATTCTTCTGTACGAGTATGCGGAGACTTTACATTGCCCGCTTGTGAGAAGAAGTAGTTTTGTTCATATTCTGTTCCGTAGTTTACGAGATAGAGACTGGGTAGTTTACCACTGGCTTTCATAGCTACTAAGTCCGCATACACTTCTTGACAATGACTACAGGTCATACTAAATAGACATACGAGTTTAGACCCATAGGCCAGATTTTGAGATTCTATAGCAGGGGCATAGGTGTAGAGTAGTTGCAGTGTTTTATCACTGGGTGTCTTTTGTTTTACCACTGGCACTTCTTCTCTTTGTAGATTCTGTGGTCCGTCGTCCACTACTGCTACCTGCTTCGGTTTGTCTATAGGTGGTGGAGGCGGGGTGTTGCTGTTTTTTTCGTTTACGATTGTTGCAGTTTCAGCGGAAGGT
>DNHN01000341.1:685-19018 GCA_003485825.1 Bacteroidota bacterium
TCTTCAGTAACAGGAGCTGCTACTTTGGAGGCATAACTTTTTACTCCGAAGCTTAATGTAAATAAGGTGATTAGCCCAAGAAAGAAGGGAGCCACCCAGCTTGAGAATACGCTGTCTTTTGTATACTTCAGCCATACAAACACTCCGATCGCCATACCGATGACATTTTTGATAATCGATTCCAGATTGGTCATAGGCAATATATCCCCAAAGCAACCGCAGTTTCCTTCCGTAAATCCATTGACTTGCTTAAATCCTTCGTAGAATAAATGAATAGTGAAAAGTACTAGCATAGCCATAGTCGCTGGAAGTACTAGCTGTTTAAACCATTTATTTTGCAATAAGGCAATACCTAATACCAGCTCGATGGCTACTAAAATTCGAGTGAGCCATTGAACCCAAATCATTCCACTGGGGTTGTCAAAGTAATTTTCTCCTAGTAACAACTCTGCCACCATGCCATCAAAAAATGGCATAGAAACTAACTTACTCACAGCTCCAAAAACGAACAGGAAACTGAGTATTAATCGACCGGACTTAAGTAGGATATCTTTGTTCATCATTCTCTAAACGAACGAAGATAAGATTAAGTTGCTTTTACTTCAAAGTGCTCGGACAAACTTCTTCAGTTACTGGTAAATGTGTTGCTTGAATAGCATCAAAACCACCAGCTACATCAGTAAAGTTGTGGTATCCGCGCATCTTAAGAATAGAGGAAGCTATCACTGATCTATAACCTCCTGCACAGTGTACGTAGAAGTTCTTGTCTTTTGGGAATTCAGCTAAATGCTCATTCAGGCCACTTAAGCATACGTGATGTGCGCCTTCTAGGTGACTGCTGTCCCATTCTCCTTGCTTTCTCATATCGAAAACTGGGAGCTTGTTCTCAGTCACTTCTTGTTCAAATGAAGAGGCTGGTATGGAGCGGATAGAATCCACTTCTCTATGGTCTGCTGTCCAAGCGGCGAAACCTCCTTTTAAGTAGCCGATAGTGTTATCGAAGCCTACTCTGCTGAGTCTTGTGATTACTTCTTCTATTCTACCGTCATCTCCTACAAGGAGTATGGGTTGCTTTACATCTTTTATCAATGCTCCTACCCACGGAGCAAATCCACCATCAATGCCTATAAATATACTTTTAGGTATAAACCCCTTTACAAAATCATGCTCATGACGCGTATCCAGAATGACAGCTTCAGTTTCATTAGCTGCAGCTTCAAATTCTGCAGGAGATAAAGCTCTGCTTCCTTTTATTATAACTTGATCTATATTTTCGTATCCGTCTCTATTCATCGCCACATTCATGGGGAAGTATGCAGGAGGAGCAGCTAGCCCGTCAGTCACTTCTTGTATAAACTCCTCTCGCGTCATATCTGCACGCAGTGCGTAGTTCATGCGCTTCTGATTTCCAAGGGTATCGACAGTCTCTGTCATCATGTTTTTTCCGCAAGCACTGCCCGCACCATGTGCTGGGTATACAGTCACATCATCTGCCAGTGGCATTATCTTAGTTCTAAGACTGTCAAAAAGTATCCCCGCCAATTCTTCTTGGGTCATAGTCGCTGCTTTTTGAGCAAGATCAGGCCTTCCTACGTCTCCTAGGAATAGCGTGTCTCCAGAAAATATGCAATGGTCTTTACCGTCTTTATCTTTGAGCAAGTAGGTCGTACTCTCCATAGTGTGGCCTGGAGTATGTAACGCTGTTATTGTGATTTCTCCAAGTTGGAATACTTCACCATCTGCAGCTGTATGGGAGTCGAAGCCAGTCTTAGCAGTAGGTCCATAAATGATAGTAGCACCTGTCTGTTCGGCTAGAGTAACGTGTCCACTTACGAAATCTGCGTGAAAGTGAGTTTCAAAAATGTATTTAATTTTAGCACCATCTTTCTCAGCTCTTTTGATGTAGTCGTTTACTTCGCGGAGTGGGTCTATGATGGCTGCTTCTCCATTACTTTCTATGTAGTATGCTCCCTGTGCTAGGCAGCCGGTATATATCTGTTCTATGTTCATCTCTTTGCTTTATTAACCACAAAAGTAAGGGTAAGTTTTATGGAATTTGTTACCTAAGTTACGTATGAGGGTGTCATTGCTGACAGCCCTTTAGACTAATCTCTCAAACCAGCCTCAATAATAATAATGAAACTCAGGTTTAAAGAATTCTAGTGGAACCGAAGTATTCTGTACACGGAGATTATTTCTATGTATGCTATAGTTTTAGGAGCTCTACTTTATTGCGGCTATGTTTCACAAGGCCGTCTTTCTCCAGCTTTCCGAGCATACGCGAGATGACTACTCTTGAGCTATGCAGGTCATTAGCTATCTGGGCATGCGTGCCGTGTATTTCTTTGCTGCCAGAGACCATAGCCTTATCTCTAAGGTACTTTAGTAGCCGGTCTTCCATATTGTGAAAAGCAAGGTTGTCGATAGCTTCTAGCATTTCGCTCATACGGTAATTGTAGGTGTCCATAATGAAATGTCTCCATTCTTTGTACTTCTCCATCCACTCATCTACCTTAGCCATGGGAAGGAATAGAACTTCTGTAGGCTCGTCAGCTATAGCTCGTATTTTACTCTTTTTGCCGTGGATGTCTAGCGTAAGTGTAACTGCACAAGTGTCTCCCATTTCTAAGTAATAAAGAAGAAGCTCTTTGCCCTCACTATCCTCTGTGAGTATTTTTAATGTACCAGAAACAATGAGTGGGAAATGTTTCATCTCATCACCGATGTTCATGATGGTCTCGTCAGAATCAAAGTTTTTCAGGTGACCATTGTAGCAGATCTCATTTATAAGTTCCTCATTGAAAATGTTTTGGAACCGTTCATACAGATGGTTGTAGCAGGTGATATCAAATGGTGTTACGGACATAGATTCAAATGTACTGTTTTAGTAGTGACTTTTTAGGATCTTTGATTGCTCATTTATACTTTTAGTGATGGAGTTCACAGAGATAGTTGCCCCTGTTATCGCATCTACATTTCGCCCCACCTCAAAAGTACTGTCTCTTTCAAATTGCTTCAACCATCCTTTATTTGCTATCTGGTAGCCATGGTCTGAGGTGTATTCTAAGACACGTACCTTTTTGATAGTACGTTGCTTATCAAAAGCAGTGAGGAAAAAGAACTGCTCGAATGCGATGGTATCTGTACTCGGCTTATCACATCCGCCTATTTTACATCCTAAGGCTCTGGTAATAATGGAGTATCCACTAATAGTATCAGAGGTGTATACTTCGAAAATCTGATGGTCTATAGCCAATGAATCTGCTATAGCTATCTCTTTATATATCATCTCTTTACCAAATATCTTGGTGAGATGCCTGTTCATTTTTTTAGTGAGATAATCTGGCAAATAGCTATAGGTAGCCACCGCTGTAGTGGCTACACTTAGTATTATTAATATGCTTGATAATCTTTTTCTCACTTTTTTATCTAAACCAGAAACCTATCCCAGTATTGAACTGATGATCGTTGGTATTGTTTGCAGACTTAAAGTTTTGGTAATCTGCCTTCACTACAAAAGATTCGTTCAAGAAAAAGGATATTCCAGTGGTTAGCACTGTTCTATCATAGGCTTTATTGGCTGCCATATCAGAGTTTACAGTGTTATGTGTATTGTACTCGGAGTAACGTACAAAGGGTACAAACCGTTTATTGATATTAAGTAGGTCAGATATGTCATAACCTATCTCGCCATAGTACCCGAACATGCTAGAGCCTATGTCTTCAGAGGTAAATGCATTGTATTGGTGTGTATTTGTAAAGGTAGAATAGAAAAGTTCTGCTTTGGCTTGGAATTTTTTAGCTTGATACCTAAGATCTAATCCTATCATTTGTATGCCTATCACAGAGCTGTCTGCTGTAGCCATTTGACTGATGCTATCTCTGTTTACTTCGTCAAAAAGATTTGATTCTGTGGTGCCAATGTATCCAGCTAGTCCTATGTCTAGTCCTTTTATGCCGTAGTAGTTTAGCTTGCCGCTGAGGTCTGGTGCGGTCATAGTTACCTGAGCACCTTTTTGGCGTGCTCCACGAAGTGGTTTACTTCCATCCAGTTGGGCTCCATTATTGTAACTCATAAGTCCGTTTACTGCATAGAGTTGGTAGCGAAGTGCAGCACTCGGTAGGTTGCCAGCAAATCCAGCTCCTATTTCTCTCCATGTACTCGGATATAGCGCATTCGCTATGGTAGGTCTATTGACCCCATTAAATATAGTTGGTTCGTGGTACTCGTTCATCAATCCCATAGGTATGAGAAGAAGACCCGCTTGTACATTTAACCAAGGTTTTGCCTGGTAGTTTAGGTATGCTTGCTCCAAGTATACCTCTTTGATATGTTCTATCTCTATCTCTGTGATGAAGGAAGTTTTATTGTCAAACTTGTAACCAAAGAGAAGTACCATTCGCTCTGCATCCATATCTCCATTGTACTTTGTGTTATTGCCAAAGGGTTGTTCATAGTGAACTTCACCGTAGGCGCCCATTACAAGTCCTCCTTGTTTGCTTTCCAATAGAGTTCTTGCTGCATTTTGGTGGTAGTTGGTAAAACTGTCCATCTCACCTTGAGAATAAGCAAGCATGGAAAATAGTAGTGTTAAAAATGTAAGTGTTGACTTCATTGTTGCTATATTTTAGGGCAAATCTATTTTTATTTGGATTAATTTAAAATAGTGAACTATTGAAAAGAACGGAATTCTTCTTATTTAGAATAGTAAGCATTGTAGACGATAATAATTTATGTTTAGTATCTGGTTATAAGTTTTTTATCGTTTTAAATAAGCGGAGTTATTTTTTTTTCGTCATTCGAGCAAAAGTGAAATTTTGTGCGGTATCAAACGGCGTAATGTGGTCTTGATTAAAGGCCTCTATAATTTGAAATTGTGGGCTAAAAGTGGTATTTATATCTTCAATGCTATATTGGGTGATAGGCAGTCCACTGCACTTGAGCGGACCTTTTTTAGAAAATGTGCCAAGCACTACATGGCTCGTTTCTGTTTGAGTCAGTCGAGCCTTGTATGTTTCTATATCTTCCTTTCGGGTAAGAAAATGAAACACAGCTCTGTCGTGCCAGAGGTCGTAGGATTCTGGTGGAGTGAAATCTAGGATATTACTTACTATCCATTTTACCTGTAAAGATTTTTCTCCTAGTCTTTTTTTTGCTCTTTCTATCGCTGAATGACTGATATCTAGTATAGTAATATTGGTGTAACCTAAGGCTAAAAGATGGTCGACTAGTAAGCTATCTCCACCTCCAATATCTACTATTTTAGCAAATTTGGGCAATTTGAATTTAGCGATTAGATCTATGGATGTCTGTGGTATTTCTTCTGTCCAGCTTACCTCTTGTGGTGCTTTGGTGGTGTAAATGGTTTCCCAATGTTTTTTAGTACTCATTTTTTGTTAGCCAGTTTGTGTGCTTCGTTTAGCTCTTTAAAATTAAGATTTCCATTTACGGACTTTAGATATTCAAGTACGGTGAGAGCCTTTTGTATTCGGATTTCTGAGGATTTTGGCTTCCCTATTTGATAGATCAAGCTACGTTGCTTTCCCTTGGTGAGCGTATGAAATACATCTTGTCCTTCAGGGTCTAGTTCCCACGCCGTTTGAAGTTCTTTTGGAAGAGGCATGCCGTAGGTGGAATCATCTTTCTCTAATGATATAAGTAGCGTATCGTCTACCTCCAGTTTTAATTTTTTGTGTATTTCACTGTTTATAGTGATGAATGAATCTCCATTGCCAAGTGGCATCAATCCTGCATGAAAAGTAAAGATGCTACTGATAGTGCAGATTACTCGCTTGTTACCGTTGTTTATGAAAGGTTCGGCCTCTGTTTGAGGGACGTAAATAGCGATGTCCCATACATTTCCTTTTTTTCTAAAAAGGTATGTGTTGAATGATTTAATCATCTGAATCGTTTTTTTAATCCTAAAATAAGTTCTTCTAGGCCATTGAGTTTTATCTCATAAACGGTGTCTAGCTGTATGCCCAGCTTACCTTTAGGGAAACTACCCTTCCGCTTAAACCATTCAAGGTATTCTACAGGAAGATCACACAGAAGTCTCCCGCTGTATTTGCCAAATGGCATTTTTACAGTTACGATTTGTTTTAGTATTTCAGGATTAGGTAACAAAGTGAACAAAGATGGATGATTTTTAGAAACTATAATTTTCTTGAAGCCAAGAGCTGCGTTAAAAAACGGATTATTTTCTATTTTGAACGCTCAGCGATAATTATTTTGCTTACTCTGGTAACTCTCCGTACAGTCACAACTTGTGCAGTAAAAACCATCTCTCCACTTATAATTTGCCAAATACTCCAAGCAACTCTCCTTTATGCCAAAACGAGAAATGAACTCTAACTCATTCTGTCCCTTAAAAGCTCCTAACATGACTATATTTTTATCCATTTGCATATGCTCAATATAACTCATTATTGTCAAATTGCCCCTATATGGGCTTTATCATCGTTTTAATCCATACGTTGCGTTTTGCCTAAGCATTTAGAGGAACGCATGGGGAAAATAGGGAAGGTCGAGTCTTGCACTTTACCGTGTTTTTCGAATGTGCCAAATCGCAAAATGCCAAGATATAATAGGCTTAATGTCCGCCAACAGAATAAAAGCCATACTTGTCTAAAACTACTTTTACTTATAAGTTGTTAACTCTTAGATTTGACACCTTGATAAAAGAGTTCATCATAACAATACTTTGGAGTCTTTCGCCTTTTGGTGAGGCTAAAGTAGGTATACCCTATGGGCTACTTAAGGAGTTGAATCCATACTTGGTTTTTGTCCTCGCTTTAGCTGCAAACATCATGGTATTCCCTATCATGATGGTATTCCTTGATAAAATAAACACTTGGCTGATTAGATGGACTTGGTACAAGCGAAGCGCTCTTTGGGTCGCAAAACGAGCTAAGAATGGCTCTGGAGCACAACTGGAGAAGTACGGATATTTGGGGTTGGCCCTCTTTGTAATGATACCTCTGCCAGGTACAGGAGTTTACGCCGGGTCTATTGCTACCTATCTTTTTAAAATGGACACGCATAAAGCTTTTTGGGCGAATGCTATCGGAATTACAATTTCATCCATGATTGTTTGGGGGGTGACTCACTTGGGGATGAAACTTGTATAGTCGCTAATGCTGCGATTTATAAGGTAGGTTTTTGGTTTGTTTTTTCTCTCGTACAATTGGACCGAGTACATAAAACTCCGTTTGTTCTAATTCTGAAAAATGAGTCTTATATTCATCATGCAGCTCGTAAGGATAAAATAGTGTTCTTTTGAAAGATGATTTTGTCTTTCAAAAATAAAACAGCTGTTGTCCTAGTTCTCCTTTTCGGAGCTTTTTTGCCGAGTAAAGCACAAGTTACTTCCAGTCAAATAGATTCTCTTGTAGACGAAGCTATGTCCAAATTCAATGTGGCAGGACTTGCCATAGGAGTAGTTCAAGACGGTAAGATTATACATAGCAAAGGATACGGCTATACTAACGCAGAAACGAAGAAGTCTGTTACCGAAAACACCAACTTTGCAATAGCAAGTAATAGTAAAGCATTTACAGCAACTGCTATGGCCATATTAGTAGAACAAGGCAAACTGAAATGGGATACCAAAGTAAAATCAATCATCCCGGAATTTACGATGTACAATAGCTACGTCACAGATAATTTTACTATAGAAGATTTGCTCTCTCATCATAGTGGAATGGGACTCGGGCAAGGTGATTTGATGTGGTTCCCTGATGGAAATGATTTCAAAATAGAGGATATGCTCAAAGCGTTTGCGGATGTCACTCCGGAAGCTGGGTTTAGGACGGAGATGCAGTATAACAATATCTTGTTTTTTATAGCTGGAGAAGTTATCGCTCGCGTTTCGGGAATGTCTTGGGAAGATTTTATTGCAAAGGAAATTATGGAGCCCATTGGAATGGAAAGCAGTGTTACTTCCATTAATAGAATAGGTAGCTTAGAGCTAGCAAAACCGCACACATCAGCGTCCGGTAAGTTGGTAGTGCTGCCTGATTATGCGCCACAGGTCAATGGTGCGGCAGCCGGAATATATGCCAATGTGAATGACCTGTGCAATTGGATGATGCTGAACCTGAATCATGGAACATTTGGAGATACGACCATCTTCCATATGAAAACGCAAGAAGACCACTTGTGGAAGATGCAGACAGTAACCTCTCCAAATAGGAACCCAAAATACAATGCCCACTTTGGAGGTTATGGGTTAGGATGGTTTTTAGGTGACCTCAATGGCAATTTGGTCGTAAGTCACAGTGGTGGTATGCCGGGAATGCTATCAAAAACGACACTGATTACAGATAAAAATGTAGGTATAGTGATACTCACTAATACCAGTGACGACGGTGCAATGGTCTTCAGTGCGTTGACCAACACATTGGTAGACGCTTTTGTTGGCGTGGAAAGTGCCGATTGGATAGGTAAATACGCTAGGTATTATAAGAACAATGCAGCCTTTGCTGATTCTGTGCTCCAAGCTGCTTGGGCCAAGGTGGATTATAAGAAGGCTGGTCCGTACGATAAGGGTATTACTGGCACATACCAAGATTCGTGGTTTGGTGATTTAGTTATTCAAGAAAAAGAAGGGAAGTTAATGTTGAGCTGTCTACGATCACCCAAGCTTACAGGCGAATTGTTTTATTATGAGGATTTCACCTATTTGGTTAAATGGGATTATCAAGATATGAATGCCGATGCATTTGTGAAGTTTGAGATGGACGAAAATGTAAAGCCAACTGGGTTTTCGCTGGAAGGCATTTCCCCTAACATCGACTTTAGTTTCGATTTTGATGATTTAAATATACAAAAGGTGAAGTAAATGCGAGTGAAGGCCTATTGAAATAGGGTGAACGGCAGAACTTGTTTAAGCTCGTCCTAAATTTAGTTGGATATACGGACATAATTGTAACTAATATTCTCATTATAGTAGGTTTGCAGTTCGTTAATAAAGTAGCAAAAAATGGATATTAATTTAAGAGCATGGCTCACCGCTAATCTCGGCACAAACAAGACTACGACTACACTACTATTGGTATTAATGGTGGTTGTGATGGTTATTCTTATTTGGTGGCTGACCAAGAAGATACTTCATTATGTTATACCTCGACTTACAGCCAAAACCAAAACTGTATGGGATGATATTATTTTTAACGATAGGATATTAAACTCACTATCGACACTTATTCCGGTAATACTGTTTGACCAGCTATTGCCCATTTTATTTAAAGACTCAACGTCATTTCTTCCAGTCGTTTTAGCTGGAACGGATGTATTGATAATAATGGATTCTGTTTGGATATTGGTTTCTATTTTTAACTCTGTCAATGAAATTTTATCTCAGGATGAACGGCATAAGGACAAACCTATTGGGAGCCTGACTCAGCTAGCTAAGATACTGACGTTCTCAGTAGGAGCGATCTTGATTATATCTACAATGATAGGCCGCAGTCCCTTGTTTTTATTAAGTGGTTTGGGTGCTATGGCCGCTATACTTCTGTTAGTATTCAAAGACAGCATCTTAGGCTTTGTAGCCAGTATACAGCTCTCCGCTAATAATATGGTGCAAGTAGGTGACTGGGTAACTGTACCCAATTATGGAGCAGATGGAGATGTGCTAGAAATTAATCTTACCACTATCAAGGTGCAAAACTTTGACTTGACCATTACCACTATCCCGACGTACGCGTTTATCTCCGATTCATTTACAAATTGGCGAGGTATGAGTAACTCGAACGGCAGGCGCATCAAACGGGCTATCTACCTTAAAATAGATTCTATAGGATTTTGTGATGATGATATGTTAAAGCGACTTTGTAAAATAGCACTAGTCGCCGACTATATCCAGCGCAGAAAAGAAGAAATCCAAGCCTACAATGACTCTCATAAGGTGGATAAATCCACGTTGGTAAACGGCAGGAATATGACCAATGTTGGTGTTTTTAAAGCCTACATCGAGGCTTACCTGAAAGCCAATCCAAACATTAATAATGAAATGATGGTGATGGTGAGACAACTTCCTCCTTCTGAGAAGGGGTTGCCTCTAGAAATTTATGCGTTTAGTAAAGATAAAAACTGGAAAGCGTATGAAAACATCATGTCAGATATTTTCGATCATGTACTGTCAGCAGTGCCATACTTTGATTTAGAGGTGTTTGAAAATCCCGCAGGTTCAGACTTTAGAAGAGTAGTGGGATAGAGTTAGGGTGTTTCCTTATCTGACGTAGTTTGTGTCTCTGAGCTTTTTGGTATTACATTGTGCTTAGACCCTAATGGTTTCGGTTTTCTAATGTCTGGAAGAGCTCATCGGTCGATGTTCTGTGATAACTATCGAAACCCGCTTGAGTTATAGGTTTGAATAGCTAAATTTGGATAATAACAGTAAAACAATGATAACCATACAAGTAAATACAGATAAAAGTATAGACGCAGAAGAGAGACATCAAGAATATTTCTCTACGCAGATCTCTGAGGCATTAAAAAGATTCGAATCTCACATCACCAGAATAGAGGTGCATCTGAAAGATGAAAATGGTAAGAAGGAAAGCGTGAATGATAAGACCTGTGTGCTAGAAGCAAGACTTAAAGGAAGGCAACCTGTAGCGGTAACAAGCCACGCAGATAGTATAGAAAAGGCTGTAAGTGAAGCTACAGGTAAAATGAAAGTGGCTATTACAACTGTGGTTGGGAAAAGCCAGTCGCACTAACGCACGATATCTGCTGTCCTACTGCAGTTGGTTTATGACCAGAGTCGATATCGACTAACAAAATAATAAACGCGACTGGAAAAGAGATAATGACAACTGAAGGAGGTGTTTTTTTTTGCCTTATTCTGTCTAGTCCTGAAATAGCGTTACACAAAAGAATGTGTGATGAGACAAGTAACTAGTTAGTCTATTTTATTCTATAGATATGCGGTACTGTACATCCGTAAATACCCCACTCTGTACATTGATGAGCTCTGCAGTTCCCGTTTCCTGTCCTGTGAATTTAAACGTACCACTTACGGTTTTAGTTGCTGCATCACTTTTAGTAATTGTTACCGTTGAAGAAGCTATCCGTCCGAATATTTTTTCGGTATCGTCTTCTTTTCTGAGATAGGCTATTGAATGAGTACCTAAAGAAAAAGCTTCAGAAAGATCGGACTCTCCAAAAACTATACTAATTTCAGTGCCTCCTGCTTCCCCACTTAAAAATAGGACTTGTGTTTCTTTTGCTGTGTCTTGCTCTAATATAGCATAGGTAGTGCTGGCGGTAAAGTCAACACCATTAATGATTGCTTCGAATGAGCCCTTAGGAGTCGGAGTATTCGAGGAGTTTGGACTAGTGCTTTCATCATCGCTACACGCACTCAAGAAAACGCCTAATAGGGCGGTAATCACTAGTAATTTTGTAATTTTAAATTTCATATTTTTTCTCAAAAGTAAATAAAAATTTGGTAAAGCCCACATAGGGTTCTATACCTTCCCAAAACCACTTTTCGTATCTACAATCAATTTCATTAATTTTTAAGAATTTAAAGGATTTGATAATTGTATCAGATTCAATATTAATATTTCTGCATCCCAATAGTTGTGCCCCTGAGCAAGAAAATGTCAGATTAGGATAAATAAAAATGATATGAATATTATCCAATTTACGAGAGATTTTCCAGATGAGGCAAGCTGTAGAGTAGTATTTAGCGATATGAGTACAAGCTACACCCAGTTTTCAAAGTATGTAGACACTCATATTACAGTGAAGTCATCTAAAGTAAGTACCCGTAAAACACTACAGTGGGTACATATAGCAATTGCTAATCTCAAGCGTACTTTGTTAGGCGTATATCACAGAATAAATCAAGAGTATCTTCAATTATATCTGGATGAGTTTTGCTATAAACTAAACCATAGATACTTCAAAGACAGGCTCTTTGATAGATTAGTTATTGCTGTAGTTGGAAATTAGGGGTATGTTTGATGGGGGGGGAGGCACAAAACATAATGATGCAAATGATTTCTGTCGGATATGTAAATAGGTTTTTTCATTTTAATTCTTAAAACTACTACCCGAATTGTATCGAATAACAGGAGAAAAACAATAGCCAAAATAACTAAAGGTATTTCATTAAAATCGAAAGGGAATGCAAAATGATTGTCATCTAGTCTTTTAGTAGATTTAAGCTATATGCTTTGGCACAATTTATTTTTAGATGCCAGCGTTTTTATGCGCAAACACAGCAATGCATTGCTACCCACAACTAAAGAAAATCTATTGTTCCGGTTTGGGATGAGACTAAATCTAGCTGCCATAGACTACCGTCAGTAGGACATGCCATGTTTATACCTAATAACTTTATTTTTCTCTACTTAAAAAACCAAAGCTCAGTCCTCTTGTTCATTTTAATTACACCATGAGCAAGATCCCTAAAGCACACGCTTTTTTAGACCTGTCCGACTACGGTCGAACTCCTGCTCGTTGGATAGCTAACGCACTTAAAAACACAAAGGCTACACCTATCCATGTGACCCTTGCATTTGGGATAGTAGGACTATTTGCCTGTTATTTTATACTCTCTCGTCATTTTTTACTCGCGGGAATATGCTTAATTATCAAGTCCATACTAGATGCCGCCGATGGAGAATTAGCCCGCGTGAAAGCTACCCCCTCTTACAGTGGAAGGTACTTAGATTCTATTTTTGATATCGTCCTCAATTTTCTAATCATAGTATGCATTTGTATCATTACCAAATCTCCTATATTATATGGGATAGCAGCATTTATAGGCATACAACTACAAGGCACTCTTTATAACTACTATTATGTGATATTACGCAACGAGTACGGCGGAGATACTACGAGTAGAATCAATGAGAAAAAGATACCTATAGCCTTCCCAAACGAAAAGCAAACCCACGTCAACATACTATTTCACACCTTTAATATTTTATACCGCAGTTTTGATCAAATCATTTACTACTTAGACAGATCTGCAACCCGAAATCAAAAATTCCCAAGTTATTTCATGACTGCAGTATCTGCCTTAGGGTTGGGCTCTCAGCTACTTATCATGGCGATTCTTATGACTGTTAATCTAGAACAGTTTATCCTACCCTTTTTTATAGCTTTCACGTTGTGTATACCTGTATTGATAGTTATAAGGCGCTATATTAACACATAAAACAAGCACAACCTGTTATCAAAAATTGGCACACTAATGAGCAGCTAATAAAAAAAACATGTTGCTTTGAATAAATTGTAAAAACAGCGAAGCATGCCCGTAGATTTATCAGACATACTCGTAGTAGGAGTTTCATCTAGAGCTCTCTTTGACTTAGAAGAGGAGAATGCCATATTTGACAAAGAAGGCATAGAAGGATACCGCAAGTACCAGCTCACCCACGAAAACGAACCGCTTAAGATAGGGTCTGCGTTCTACCTCGTAAAAAGCCTACTAGAGCTTAATAATCAAGCCAATAAGCGCATTGTAGAAATTGTACTCATGAGCAGAAACAGCCCAGAAACGGGAGTCCGAATGCTGAATAGTATCGCACTGCATAATCTAGACATCACCCGAGTAGCACTAAGCGGTGGTGAGCCACTAGCTCCCTATATAGATGCGTATGATGTAGATCTATTCCTAAGTAAAGATGAGAAAGATGTGCAAACAGTGATAGACTCCAAAGCGTGTGCAGCGGCATCTATCTATGCTCCACCTCAGTCTTTTAACCCTAAGGATAATCGCGTAAAAATAGCTTTTGACGCGGATGCGGTACTCTTCTCCGATGAATCTGAACATAGGTACAAGACAGAAGGGATAGATGCATTCCTAAAACATGAAAAAGACAATGAAGACAATCCGCTAACCAAAGGCCCTTTTGCGGAGCTGCTCATAAAACTCTCTCGCATACAGGACCACCTGCCTACTACCATAGAACTCTCACCACTCCGCCTATCCATAGTCACGGCACGTAGTGCACCCTCTCATATGCGAGTGATCAAAACGCTCCGAAAATGGGGAGTATATGTAGATGAGGTCTACTTTATGGGGGGACTATCTAAAGATAAAGTATTGGAAGCTTTTGGAGCTCATATCTTCTTTGATGACCAAGAAGCACACTTAGACGCTACCAGTAAAGTAGTGCCCAGTGGTAGAGTGCCTTACGACTCTAGCTCACCGATGAAAGCTATCGAAAACGCAAAGAAAAAATAGCGTGGTCCATCGTCACTTTAAACTACACAAACCCTATGGCTACCTATCTCAGTTTGTCAATAATCAGAATAAAAGAAGGAATAAAAAGTTGCTCGTTAGTTTAGGAGGCTTCCCGCCAAGGATAATGGCTATAGGCCGTCTAGATGAGAAATCTGAAGGACTCCTCTTACTTACTACAGATGGCAGCACCAGCGAGCGGATACGAAGTAAACACATAGAGAAAGAATACTATGTGCAGGTAAGTGGATTCATAACAGATGCAGCTATGGCAGCACTAGAATCTGGTGTAGACATAGCGTTGGAGGGCAAAATCTACCGCACTATGCAGTGCACTGTGCACCGTATAGACGAACCTACTCATCTAGGACCACCGCCACGATTCAGGGATGAGCGTCATGGACCTACGAGCTGGATAAGCGTGACGCTCATCGAGGGGAAATACCGCCAAGTACGTAAAATGACTGCGGCAGTGGGGTATGCTACTGTCCGACTAATACGTATCAGGATAGGAGATATATTGCTGGGTGATATGAAGGCGGGTGATATGAAGGAGATAGATAATCTATAGGAGTATATGTTTTACACTATTTCAGTATCACACATTAGTCTGCCAGAGCCTTTTGAGCTAGCCGTTAGTAACGGTTACTGATGAAGAGATTGTTGGTATGATTAGCTTTTGCTTAAAAGTGCTGTTTTGTTATCTTTGGGGGATGACACAAGTTTAGCTAAGGCATTAGAACCTTCTTCACTTGATCAAACGAATATCAACGAAGCACTTACTGCCTATATAAGTGACAAGGATGAGTGCAATTCGAATTTTGATTTTAGTAATCAAGTGATGTTTTTTTATTTATCTACATTATCTAAACGTGATGCGAACACTGTCGAAGCAGTTTGTGGTATTCGTACAGAGGATAAAGAGAAACCATTTTTGACCGAACTGCGGTCTCCACTTGGTCAACTATCGTGGGACACTTTGAGATTCTATGCTCCAAGTGTTCTAGAATATAATGGTTTTGTGTCTAATATTGGTGAATTCCCTGGTTTCCATTACACAAAAGAAATAGATGGACAAACTTGCTATTTGCGACCATATATCAAAATTTTGGATAAAAATTACATAAGGGTCACGTTCAGGTATGTAACTGCCGATGAAGAAGTCAAAGCTGAATGTGTAAGACTCTTTCACAAATAGAAAAGGCTAATCACCAACACTATGAATACGTAGTGCCGCTTTTATACGCGCTATAAGGCGGCATTACGCATAGACAAGACCGTTAGTTCAGACGAGAACTAATTACTTAAAATAGCCCTATTTGCTTACCAGATTAAGGCTCACATTTACGTAAGGCATTGGGCTCAGTGTATTACTAAGGGTATACGTCTGGTCTCCGAAGAAGCCTCTATAAAAATCCTTATTGTCCGTGGCTGTTAGGTCATCAATGTTGTAGGCATAGTTGAGTATCACTCCCGCTTGGACACCCATCCATACAAAGCCTTTTATCTGCTTTTGATAATCTACTCTAGCTCGAATCTCACTTCTACGTAGTTCTAAATTCTGTGCGTTGAAACCAGTATTATACAATCGGTACGATGTGCCTTCTAGCTCATACCCTGCAAGTAGTATGTTTCGTGCATCTATTTTTCTGCGGTAGAAGGCTCTGGCTGGAAAAAGTATTTCCGTTCCCCATTTTCGGTTTGCGGCGGTGTAGTTATACATTACCACAGGTATATAGTTCAGTTCACCAGCTCTGTAGGTTCTAGATACTCCTACGCCCCATTGCTTTCTATCATTGGGTCGCTTACCCCATAATGCTGTTCCCGAGTATTTGGTATTCGCCAAATCTGGCCCTTCTGTAGACGAACCAAAGGTGTAGTTACCATTTTGCTCTGCCATCAGTTGCAAGATAAGAAAGTTCGTTTCGCCCAATGGCTTGAAAAGCGTCGTATTCAAGTTGATACTTGTGAGTCCGCCACTAATCTCGTCCAAAAGTGTGTTGTGGTCACCCGCGTTTGCCAATTGGTTGGTCGTTATCCGCGATTGATTGAATCCACCTCCTACTTGCAAAACAAACTTAGACTTAGATATCACAGGAATATTTGCATTAAGTCGTATCCCGTGATAGTTGAGATCACTTTGGTCATTTCTTGCCACATTATCGTCTGGTTTATGTGCTCCTTCGTTTGACGTTTTTAATGTTCCTGTTCCAGTCACATCGTACCCTATGGAAAGAAACCGGTTGGGACTAAGATCAAATATTTTCGGGCTACAATACGTTGTTATTTCTCCTACATCCTCTACATCGTCGTACATGCTGTAGTCCTCTTCTTCTTCCACGAAAGAAGAATCTATTTGAGAAAAACCCAACGCCGCAAAACTTGACACAAATAGGGTAAGGGCAAAACGCTTAAGAACTACTCTCATACGGTTAGTTTTTCTTCTTAATCTTTATTCTTTTCCATGTGTCGGTTCTTCCCAACGCTTTCACACCGACATATCCCCTGATGTCGAGCACGTCATTTTTCATTGTGATTACACAACTGTAAAGACTCCCACTTTCAGGATCATAAATAGTCCCTCCTGACCACTCTTTACTTTCTTCGTCGTACACGAAATCCTTTAGCATTCTGTATCCTCTTAGTGGAACATTTCTCATTTTTTCGTCTTCATTGTTTTTGTCCACTTTTGGCTTTTGAGTAGCAGGATCTATCGGCTCTCTTAACCATACTATTTTACCATAGTACTTAGAACCTATTTTCTCTATTTTTACTCGTGCCTTGCCATTGCTTGGCTCCCATAGCCCAATAATATCGTCACCCCCGTCTTGAACGGAAGCTGGGCTAGAAGTAAAACTACTGATTGTAAAAAGTAGTGCTAGTGCACCTATTAATGTGATGATTTTTTTCATGATATGTATTTATTTTTTGTGATAGTTAATGCTAAACACCAATTCCATGTTTAGGTTTAAGTCGTCGTCTAAATCTTCTTTTATAGTTGCATCCGCGATGATGTAGCTTTTACCGTCAAAAAGTATAGCTTTAAGTTGTTCTTGTACATCGGCTACTTCTAGATCCACTTTTTCACTATTGTCTTCTACATTGGCAAAGGCTACATTTTGCATTGGGAAATTATCTGAGAATACCTGTAGATTAATAGATTCCAATAAGTTTAGGTTGCTCGTATCTATAGTAGCCGCTGCGGACGTTAAGGTCACGTCTACTATTTGTTCTTTCGTAATCCCGTTTTCCTTGATATACTCGGCTATATTGGAACTTATTTCTGCTTGGCACGTATTACTACCTTCAAATAGAGGTCCGCTTGCTGTGAGCACAGTATTAATAGTAAATTCTTTGCTATTATTCGCTTCTGGTGTGCATGCTACCATGAGTGATAACAGGCTAAAAACGAGAATGGATGATTGTAATATTTTCATTTGTTATGTTTAAATATGCTTCTACAATTATACAATAAAAACCAACTGATTGTGGTAAAAGTGAAAAAGACAATAGTCTGAACCCTCTATCCAGACTTACGTTTTCTGTTTTTTCTTTTTTACACTCGGGAAAAGAATGTTATTCAGTATCAATCTGTACCCTGGAGAATTGGGATGCAGTGCAAGATCGGTAGGTGGTTCTCCTACCATATGCTGATAGTCTTCTGGATCATGTCCTCCATAGAAAGTAAACTGTCCTTTACCAAAAGTACCGTGAATGTAGCGTGCTTCGTCCAAGCTTTTATTCTCCCCCATGATAATGACCGTACTTTTCACTTGGTCCTTATGGAACGCCGTAGTCTGCCCCATAAATCCCTTCACTATACGCTCGTGATTTTGGGTAAGAATCGTTGGTATCACATCCCATTTAGCACTAAACTCATTGAGTGCAAAAAGATCATTGTCCTCACGTACACCTCTAGATCTAGGGTCTACATCTATACTACTTACCTCATACTTCATAGGATTCATTTCTATTTTAAAATCCTTAAAAGCAAAGCTTTTTTCATAATCCAGTTGAGCTTGTGCTCCTTGGTCTATAGGATCTCCATCAAACATACGCTCACATATATCTACACCATCTGCTGCCATAGCTATATCATAACTATCTGTAGCACTGCACATGG
>DNHN01000281.1:0-551 GCA_003485825.1 Bacteroidota bacterium
CCAGATGCTGTAAAAAAGTCATCTGAGCATCGTACTCATCTACATCTATTTGGTCTAATGCCATTGTAATTCCTAGTTATTTACATCAACATACCGCCACATACGCTCAGTACTTGACCGCTGACGTATGTAGACATGTCGCTTCCAAGGTAGATGCAAGCGTTAGCCACATCCTCTGGACTTCCGCCTCTTTTTAGTGGAATACCGTCTGTCCATTGTTTCAATGCATCCTCACCCAGTTCGGCTGTCATTTCTGTTTCGATGAAACCTGGCGTGATTACATTGCATCTGATATTCCTGCTACCAAGCTCTTTAGCCATAGACTTACTGAAACCAATGATTCCTGCCTTAGATGCAGCGTAATTGCTCTGACCTGCATTACCCATCACTCCTACTACGCTACTCATATTTATGATACTGCCACTTTTTTGTTTTAGGAAGGTGCGTAAACTTGCCTTCGTAAGGTTAAACACTGACTTCAGGTTCACATTCATCACCTCATCCCACTGCTCCTCACTCATTCTCATTAGTAAGTTATCACGAGTGATTCC
>DNHN01000281.1:564-8538 GCA_003485825.1 Bacteroidota bacterium
ATTCCTGCATTATTAATAAGGATATCTATACGACCAAACTCTGCAACTACTTCATCTACAAATTTTTGAGATGACTCAAAGTCTGCTGCATTACTCTGAAACCCTTTCACCTTTACTCCATATTTAGAGGATAATTCTTCTTCTAAAGCTTTCGCTTTATCTACACTACTCGCAAAGCTAAAAGCGATATTACATCCTTGCTCTGCATATTTTTCAGCTATTCCCTTTCCTATACCTCTACTAGCACCTGTGATGATAGCTGTCTTATTATCTAATAATTTCATATCGTTCTTTGGTTGGTAGCAAAGATATTGTAACTGACCATTACTTTACGATGAATAATCCCAAATTCATTCACAATATCTCTAAAACCAATATCTCTAATAGATGTTTTTAAAGTATGGGATTTTATAGTATAAAGAGTGAGCAGAGACTGCCAATAACATTGGAAGAGGCATGGGATTTTTTCTCATCTCCCAAAAACCTAAGTAAAATCACACCTAAAGAGATGGGTTTTGAAATCACCAATAATCCAGATCCCAAGATGTTTCAAGGACAAATAATCACCTATACCGTTAAGCCTGTATTAGGTATTAAGATGCCTTGGATGACTGAAATCACGACGGTGGATGAGGGTAAATATTTTGTGGACGAACAACGGTTTGGACCCTATGCACTCTGGCATCACCGCCATTACTTTAAAGAAATAGAAGGCGGTGTGCTTGTAGGCGATGAGGTAAACTACAAAGTTCCGTTTGGCATACTTGGAGATATTGCCAATGCGCTATTTGTAAAAAATAAGCTAAAAGAAGTTTTTGCTTTCCGTGAGAAAGTGCTGATTGAATATTTTGGTGAGTTTAAGTAGCTATGCGCTGCCTTTTTTAAGTTCAAAATGAAAAGGTAAAAACTGACTTACGTCTTCGGCTACATATACCTTCTCTGCACCATCCCACATCCATATTTTTATAGGACTTTTCTGACGGTTTCTAATGTCACTGATTACCTGCAAACACCCAGCACAAGGTACTAACATAGCCGGCACTTCATACTTTGTAGACGTAGCATATACGGCGAGCTCATTTACTTTGTTTTCATTAAGAGTCTTCGCGCTTTCAAAAAGAGCAACTCGCTCAGCACAAAGCCCTGAAGGAAACGATGCATTTTCTTGATTACTACCTAACCCGATGTGTCCGTTGCTATGTAAAACAGAGCAGCCTACATAAAATTCTGAGTAAGGGGCATAACTTTGCTCACTGGCTTTTTTTGCTAAGTGTAGTAAGTTTTTCTTATCCGCGGATAACTCCTCAAACGTTAACTCTTTAATTTTTACTGTTTTTTCCAAAGTTTTGATTTAAGTGTGCAATATGAACAATATTTCCTTATGGATGGTATATCGAAAAGAATTATGCAGATTTGACCTATATGTCAATGAAAAAAATAGTCGTATTCGGTGCTGGACTGTCAGCTACTTATTTGATAAGTTACCTTGAAAAAAATGCAGAAGCTTATGCGTGGGATCTTCAAATAGCGGATAGGGATCTTGCTCTAGTAAAAAGTAAATGCCGATCGAGCAAGACTACTTGTATAGAAATAGACATTAGTGATAGCATTGCAGTGCGTAAATTAATAAGTGGATCTTCTTTGGTAGTTAGTATGTTACCCGCATCGCTGCATATCAATATAGCTAAAGAGTGTCTCTCTCAGTCTATTCACTTGGCTACAGCCTCCTACCTGTCAGAAGAAATGAAAGAGTTAGACAGTGAAGTTAAGGAAAATGACCTCATATTTTTAAATGAATGTGGTCTAGACCCGGGCATCGATCATCTTTCAGCAATGAAACTATTGGACGGTATTCGGAATGAAGGTGGTGAAATTACAGAATTTGAGAGTTTTACAGGTGGATTAATCGCCCCAGACTGTGTGGATAATCCATGGGAATATAAATTTACTTGGAACCCTAGGAATGTAGTTTTGGCAGGCAGCGGTGGTGCTGTTAAGTTTATTCATAAAGGACAGTATAAGTTTATCCCTTATCATCGTGTATTTAGGCGTACGGAGGTAGTGAGCATAGATAACTATGGGAAGTTTGAAGGCTATGCCAATAGAGATAGTCTTAAGTATAGAGAAACCTATGGCCTTGAAAATGTACAGACCATGTATCGAGGGACCTTCAGAAGACTTGGCTTCAGTAAAGCCTGGAACTGTTTTGTGCAGCTAGGTGCGACGGATGACAGCTACTTATTACCTCACTCCAAGCAGATGAGTCACCGAGACTTTATAAATACGTTCTTGCCATTCCATCCGACTGATAGTATAGAGTTAAAACTAAAATCTTATTTAGGTATAGACCAAGATGACATCTATTTATGGGAAAAACTGGAAAGTACAGGAATCTTTAGTGAAGAGCTGATTGGTCTTGACAAAGATGCAACCCCAGCTCAGCTGTTGCAATGTATTCTTGAAAAGAAATGGAGCTTAAAAGAATCAGACCGTGATATGATAGTTATGTGGCACAATGTAACGTACCTCAAAAATGGTGAAGCACATGGGGTCGAAAGTAGCTTGGTCTGTAAAGGACAGGATAGGCAACATACAGCTATGGCTCAGACCGTAGGTCTTCCCCTTGCGATAGGCTGTAAGCTAATATTAACAAACCAAATAAGCGATAGAGGATGCCTATTACCTATAAAACCAGAATTCTACACACCTATTCTTAAGGAATTGGAAGAGTATAGTATCGTATTTAAGGAAAAGAGACTATAAGTCTACTCGAAGAATCGTCTGCGTATAAAAGTAAAAACCACCGAGTCCTTGCTCGATATTTCCGTTTAAGTCAGTTACAGAGCTAAGTGGCCCTCCATAAACATGATTATTTTGGAGTAACGCCACATAGTAATTGTACATATTATTAGATAGGTTAGCCAGCTTTATCTCAATGTATTCAGGTTTGAAATCAGGCCGCAATAGGTCTTCCTTAGTAATACGTAAATCAATAATACGTTCTTGTCCATTCCACAGTTCATCACTAAATAAGGCAAAACTATTGTTCTCAGCTACCGTCCTAATCGTACTTATAAAAATCTTATCCGTACTAGAAAATGGTAATGGGTATGAAGTCAATACAGAGTCTGTTCCTACCAATTCTTTGCCATGTAAGACAGTCTGAAACTGGTACTTTTGTGGAGCACTATTATCCTGTACCCGTAATTTTAAGGTATAGTAAACAGTGTTACTAACCATCGTATCTAAATACAGCTCTGGCACATTTACTGGTACAGAGTCTTTTGCCTTAATGCTTGGAAAAGCCCCATAACCTAGTTGCAATTCGTATATGCTTCCGGTTGATGCTTGAAATGGTAATTGTAGTTTACCATTGACTAAATTCAAACTCTCACTGAGAAGCAACAGATTGTTTTTCAGCAAGAGCACATTACACTTTCCGTTCAGTGCATACCGTGTTGGGGTTTTGAGAGTGCTCGTACTGGTGCTCACTCCTATTTGCATAAATGAATCTGAGCTGTTAAAACTATTTATGACCAGTTTAGGCTCAAACCCTTCACTATCAAAAGGCAATGACTGCTCACATCCGGTCATTATCACTAAACCGTAAGCTATGTATAACCACCATTTCATAATTTTAGAATGATTTTAGCCATCGGCATGATGGGAAGAAACGACCTTAACTTTAACTCAGGATTGGCATCCTCATCTAACCCTACAAAAGTCATGAATGGATTTAACCGATTATACACGTTATAAATACCGAGCACTGTCGTAGTTTTAAACTTTGTATGTGACCGATTTCGTATATACGAGATATCTAAATGATGTGTAGCCGGCATTCTATAATTATTTATGCCACTAAACTCTTCTACCACCACTTCTTCTCCATTGATCAGTGTGATATATCTGCTCGTAGGAACGGTTATCGGATTACCTGTAGCGTATGTAAAAGAAGCGACTAGCTTGTCCTTCTCGGTTAATTGATACTGCGTCACAGCACTTAACACGTGAGGTCTATCATACTTACTGAAATACTCATACCCATTATTTATACCTTCCATTGTTCGTCTGCTTCTGCTATACGAGTACGCAGCGTACAATTGGATTTTTTTTATTGTGTTTTCTACTAAACTCTCCAAGCCGTACGCCCTTCCGCTTCCTACACTCAGATTACTCTCCCAATCACTGCTTGTAAGCAGCTGCGAACCTGTCTGATGCTCAATTATATTGTTGTAAAACTTGCTATATATTCCCAATTCTAACCGAAGCATGTTCTTCTTTCGGATAAACTTCGTACTTAATTGAGTTACACTCATTGGAGTTAGGGTGTTGGTTACGGGTAACCATATATCGACAGGTAATCCAAGATTATTGTTTGGCACTAAGTGAACAAACTGGTTCGCTGTGGTTACTCCTAATCTCAGCTGACTTTTCTTATTTAATGGTTGTATTAAACTAATCTTAGGTAGCAGTCTGACATAAGTTCTCCCTACAGTAGTAAACTGAGCAGCTCTCAAGCCGTACGTTATGCTACCTCCATTAAAATAAGATTTACCTTCAGCAAAAGCATAATACTCTTGAGACTGGTATTGTCTAGAAACTATACTTGTGTCTACAATGCTTATATCATTGGTAGCACTATAGTTTCGCTCAAAAGGAAAAAAGACATAGTTTACCACTCCCAGTCCAATTTTCAGCATATTACTTCTCCTCCATAATATATCAATATCAGTTGAAAGTCTGAGCTCCTGAAGACCGTTACGATAAGACGAGGAATTTGATATTTCATTTTCTACTTGACTGAGGGTATACCCATCGTTAAACCTCAACTGATAACTACTGGTTGATACTTCGGTGCTGAAATACACTCGAGATCCTAAAAGACTCTTCCACCTCAAGCCAATAACACTATTTCTCCAACCAAGAGAGCCATTGGACTCTTCTTGGGTATTCAGATTGTCTTCTAGCTTAAATTTACTCTGGAAATCCAATTGGTCTCCTCCGTTGTAAGCAGTTAGACTTAACTCATTCCCTTTATTTATTTGATAATGTAGCTTACCGAAAACATCGTAAGACCATAATTTTGAAACACTTTTTTGGGGTGAATTTCGATTGGAAAAACGTTGCAATGGCAGCGACAATATATCAGCATATGTTCGACGGGCAGATAGCGAAAAACTCAGTTTCTCCTTTACTATTGGCCCATTTATGTAAATACCACTAGATAGTATACCAATATCCGCAGCTGCTTCTGTCTTTTGCTTGTTTCCATTTTTTAAGTTTACTTGTATGACACTACTGAGCCTATTCGCGAACTTGGCAGGCTGTTCGTCTTTGTGAAGATCAATACTACTGATGCTTTCTGAATTAAAAATCGAAAATAATCCCAATAAGTGAAAGGTATTATAAATAGGAATACCATCAAGCAGTGTAAAATTTTGATCTGGGCTTCCTCCTCGTATGGATAGTCCCTGCTGACCAAATGAAACAGGTTGCACACCGGGAACAAATTTCACTTCAGAAAGTGCATCAGTTTCTCCGCCTATAGTGGGCAATACACGTTTATTTGGGTCAATCTTATCAAATGAATAAAGGCCTAATTTGAGTGAATCCTTCGAGGTTACACCTACAGCAGCTAATTGTGCTACTTCTTCTAATCGTATAATATAGGTTTCGCCTTTAACTGTGGAGAGTTTCAATCGAGCAAATTGGTAGTCTGGATGGTATATCGTTACTTCTATGCTATCTCCAAAAGTAAAAAGTCTAAACATGCCATTTGCATCTGTGACAACAGTTGATTGCCACTCAAGGGAAATTCGAGCACCTACTATTCGTTCGCTTGAAGCAGCATCTAATAGCGTGCCACTTACATAGCGTTTGGCGAGTGGGTAAAGATTAATGACGTTATCTCCATAGATTTTATGATCTATAGAGCACTGTAATTTTAATTGATAAAGGATAGAGTCTAAATCCTGATGTTTTTCTAGTAAAACTATTTGCTTCCGTTTTATAAGCGATGACTTGTAATTGAATGACACCCCTTTCACCTGTGAGATGGTGTCTAAACACGCTCTAAGATTACCGTTGCAGAGGTAGTCTCCACCGTTGCGTTGAGCTACGGTAATGAAGCTGATAAAAACGAATAAAAAAGAGACTATACTGCGCACTTAAGGCAAAGTAAGTCAATAGTTTAATTCAAAACAATGGTTTGATTTTTTAGTGCAAAGTTTTTACCGACTACGTCATTTAGAATAGTAAGACAAGCCATCAAGTCATTTTTGGGAAGCTTTACAGTATAATTTTCCTTGAGCCATCTTCCATTTACATCCGAAGATATACCGTAAGTCAGTTCTAATTGATTTAGAATGTACGCTAACGGTACATCTGTCAATTCTAAATTCCCTGACCAAGAGGAAGCCTTTGTAAATGCAGACACTGTGTGACTAGCACCATCTGAAAAGAATCGCTCACCAGGTGTTAACTTATAATCTATACCCTCAGACAGAACACTAACTGCACCTTCGTGCAACTCTACGACTAAGAAGTTTTCATGACTAAATGCGGTAAATTGAGTACCATAAACGGTAATATCTCCATTATCTGTGTGGACAGTGAATGGTTTTTTACATTTCTCAATATCAAAATAGGCCGCACCGCGCAATGCAACAGTTCTATCTAAATCGTTAAAGTCCTTACCGTAGCTCAATGTGCTGTTGTGATGCATCAGAATAGTAGAATTATCTACTAATCTATATTCCATCACTTTCTGCTTAGTAGTAAATGAAATATCTGTGGAGCCAAAGAACCACATAGACACAGAAATTACAGCAATTAGTGCAACACTTGCGGCAATGTTCCACCGATTTAAGTTATAGCGCTTCATAGGCGTCACTCCGCGCTGCTGCAGATCATTCCAATCATTCTCAGTTGTTTCTTTAGAATGAGATAACTGCTTAGTTAATTCCCAAATTTCCTTGTATACCAAATAGTCATTTTTAAGACTTGGATTAGATGCTATATCCTTCAAAAATAATATACGTTCCTGCTCGGGCATATTGCCAGAGAGATACGCAGCTATTCTATCTTCCTTTTCTTGGTACATTTTTAAAATTATACTAACTGAGTAGAAACCGTCATGCGCAGGTGAGACAGTGTCTGTTTATTATATTCACTCTCATTTAGCCACTCGTTGACATCCTCAGTTTCTTGCGTAGTGCATTTACCAAATAAAAACTTTAACAGTAGATTCGATTCCCAGATCATAACTTTTATTAGTTTGTATATAGTGTAAGACATCATTATTACGCTCCGCCCCTACGTGATCCCCATTTTTTTTCTAAATATTTTTAACGCCTTACCCATTTGATTTTCTACAGTCTTAATGGATAAGTCTAAGAGTTCTGCAATTTCAGCATAACTGAGCTCATCGATCCGACTCATGACAAATATTTGCCTGCATTTAGGAGGCAATTGATTCATAAGGTTTTCGAGAGCGACTTTGTGATCTTTTTCATCTACTACCGCGTCAGCTCTAAATGAACTCTCTTCATTATTTGGCCAAAGGTGGGTAACCTCAATTTTTTTCTTCTTGATTTGATTTATACTCCTATTCTTTACAGCGCTGAACAAGTAGGACTTAATAGATCTAATCTCATTATAGGTATGTCTGTTTTGCCAAAGTGAAACATACACATCATTGACTATCTCCATGGCATCCTCTCTGCTGCCTACTAAGTAAATAGCAAAGCTCAGTAAGGATGGCTGATGCTCATCGTATAACTGACGTAAATGCGTATTAGTGAGCACGGAGTTGTTTAATTAGAATTAAAATGTCTGTCAAAAGTAAGGATTCATTGGAACTATTTTTATGTAAAAAAATAGTTAGGAATACCAAAGTAGCTTATTAAATTTGCACTCCTTAATAAGGAAATGGTCGGATGGCCGAGTGGCTAGGCTCAGCTCTGCAAAAGC
>DNHN01000223.1 GCA_003485825.1 Bacteroidota bacterium
GCGTCTACCAATTCCGCCATCCGGGCATTTTTTATACTGCTATTGGTCTGCAGTCTAGGTATTCCTTTCAAAAATTCTAAACGTTCGTACATTTTACCAACGTTATTTTTAAGAATCCTTCGATGATCAATTCTGGTTCGATATCAAATATCAATCGTATTAATCGAGTGCGAATTTATCTAGAGTTTCTTTGATACGCAATAGATACTTTTGTTTTAAGTAAAAATCTTTTATTTCTTTTACTATTTGAGCCCTATCTTCCTGATTTTCTGTAGCATCAGCAGCTTCGCATTTAGCGACTAATGAACCATCTAAGTCCTCATTAATACTCTTCCACTCAGTCAAAGTTAACTCAAACTGCTTGGCGTCAAAGTCCATCTGCAGTTCCATTAGCGACTCATTCATATCCATCATCTGCATCAGAAAGTCTTGTGGTATCGCATTGCCACTCTCTTCTAAGAGACCATTTAGCTTGAGTATATACGGGATTCGATTACCTAATTTAGATAATGTTTTATATCCCGCATTGCACACACTAGTTACCTTAAGTGCTTCGTCATATTTCTTTTCGTCTTCAATGAAGTAATCCGGATGATTTTTTCTACTGATGTCTTGATAGCGTTTTTTGAGCGCCTTCTCATCTAGGAAAAACTTCTCTTCGAGTTCAAAAAAAGCGAAGTAGTTATCCATTACTCCTAATTAAAAATCGCATTAAAGAAGTCTATGAAGATAATGAATCCCATAAGAGCAAAGAGTATCACCATGCCTACTACTTGGAAGTAATACATTACTTTCTCTGGGAGAGGCTTACCTCTGAGCATCTCTACGAGTAAGAATAATACGTGACCTCCATCTAGTGCCGGTATCGGAAGTAGATTCATAAACGCAAGAATGAAAGACAACATACCTGTAATCTCCCAGAATCGCTGCCAGTCCCAAGTAGGACCAAATATCTTAGCAATACCTAAAGGTCCACTTACAGATTTCACTGGATCTAGTTTACCTTTAAACATAAGGCCAAATGCATTGATATTATCTCCTAAAGCAGAAAGTCCTTTTTTCGTTCCGGCTGGAAATGATTCAAAGAAACCGTAGTTCGTTTTTTGCACCTGACTCATTAGTTCTGTAGGTTGAGCTATGGCAACTCCTATACTTCCAGAAGTATCCAGTGAAAGCTGCAAGGCTACTGTATCAGAAGCTCTTAAAGCTAACGCTTGCACCGTTTTCCCTTTTTGTGTAGGAAGTACCTCTTGCAGTTGGTCGTAGTACTTCACTTCTTTACCTGCTAGCGAAATCAACACATCTCCTTTTAGCAGTCCTGCTTCTACGGCTGATGTACGAACAACAGAATCAATTTTAGATAGTGTTCTAAAATTAAATAGTCGCTGCCCTTTACTTTCGAGCAACTCTTTAGCCAAATCCTCTGAAATAGGAAGAATAACCTTTTCTCCATCACGCTCTATTTCGAATACTAATGAATCGCTTTTAAGCACTATTGCAGGATTAGCAAAATCTCTAAATTTTTCTTGAGCTACTCCGTTTACCGTTAGGAGCTTATCACCTGATTGTAGGCCTGCTTGCTTACCAAAATCAGTAACTACTATACCATAAGCATCGTTTACTGCCTGAGTAGGAAGCCAAGTATCTCCGTAGTGCCAAAGCGCCATAGAGAATATAAGTATACCCAATACAAAATTAACCGTTACACCACCTACCATTACGATCAGACGTTGCCAAGCTGGCTTGCTTCTAAATTCGTGAGCTTCTGGCTCAGAACCCATTTGGTCTTGATCTAGACTTTCGTCTATCATTCCAGATATTTTCACATAGCCACCTAGCGGTAACCATCCGATACCCCACTCGGTATCTCCTATTTTTTTACTGAATAGTTTTGTTCCCCATGCATCGAAAAAGATATAGAACTTCTCTACTCTAATGCCGAAGCTTCTTGCTGCGATGTAATGTCCCCACTCGTGAAGTGATACTAATATTGCTAAGGCCAATATTAACTGACCTGCCATTATCAATGTTCCCATGTTTTAATTATAAAATAAGGCTGCGAAAATAGCTTTTTATGCTACAAAGACTAAGTGAATGAGAGTCCTATAGACAAATGCACTTTTATCTACGCTCAAAACAAGAAATGCCTACCCTTTTACCCTAAATTTTGTAGACCCCACGTGTTTAATAGGAACATCCTCCTTCACTAACGAAACCTCCCACACATCATCTGGGGAAAGTACTTTAAGTCTATCCCATAGCGCTTTACAACATGTTTCTATGAGTTTAAACTCTTCTTTCATTGTTTCAATGAGGATTTCATGAATGTCCTCATAATTAATGGTATCCTCGATGTCTACCAAGGTTTCTGACCGAGATGCTGAAGAATAAATATTTACAGAAATGGTGTACATCCCTCCTATCTTGCGTTCACTAGCGTACCATCCATGGTAAGCCTTTACGCGTACGCTCTCTATACTTAAAAGTGTTTCTAAACTGTTTGACATTTCGTCCCCCCTTACGGTAATAATTTTATCTTTGCAAAGCTACAGCAAAAATAAATGACCCGAGACGAGATAAATAAATTAAAAGAAGACAAGAAAGGGAACGATACCTATGACCATCCTGACTTTTACCAAATAGATGATCTTCTCTCTGAGGAGCATAAAATGGTCAGAGATAGTGTTCGTGCATATGTAAAAAGAGAGCTCTCCCCCATCATAGAATCTTGTGCTGAAAACAACTACTTTCCATCTCACATCGTAAAACAACTCGGGGAGCAAGGCTGCTTCGGTCCACAGATACCCGCAGAATATGGTGGCGGTGGATTGGACTATATTAGCTACGGGATTGCTATGCAAGAACTAGAGCGATGTGACAGCGGTATACGATCTACAGCTAGTGTGCAAGGCTCACTGGTGATGTATCCCATACATAAATTTGGCAGTGAAGAGCAAAAGAGAAAATTCTTACCAAAACTAGGTAGTGGTGAAATGCTCGGTTGTTTCGGTCTTACAGAGCCTGATCATGGTAGTAACCCAAATGGTATGACTACGAACTATACAGAAGATGGTAACGATATTATACTGAATGGAGCTAAAATGTGGATCAGCAATTCTCCAGAAGCAGATGTAGCTGTTGTCTGGGCAAAAGACCCTGAAGGAACCATTCGTGGAGTACTCGTAGAGCGAGGAATGGAAGGGTTCACCACTCCTACTACACACGGAAAATGGAGTTTACGTGCCAGCATCACAGGTGAGCTTGTGTTTGACAACGTACGAATTCCCAAAACAAACATATTACCTGGAGTCAAAGGACTTAAAGGTCCACTGACTTGCTTAAACTCTGCACGATACGGAATTAGCTGGGGAGCAATAGGTGCTGCGATGGACTGCTATGAGAGCGCTAAAAAATATGCTGCTCAACGTCATCAGTTTGGTAGGCCAATAGGCGGCTTTCAATTGCAACAAAAAAAATTA
>DNHN01000224.1 GCA_003485825.1 Bacteroidota bacterium
AGAGCTCACACTCATAGGTCCTAGTACACGTAGGTGGGTGCCAGAAATAATAGACGGAAAAGGCAAAGAAGATGAAGCAATATTCCCTTATATGAATGGAACTTTTGTCTTCAAGCATGCGGTTACACGTTTCCCTCAAGTAATCAATGAAGCCCTCCATCAAAACAACTTAACTGCATCGGACCTTAATTTACTCATACCTCACCAAGCTAATCTACGTATATCCCAATTTGTACAGAAAAAAATGGGGCTAAGTGAAGACCAAGTATTCAACAACATACAAAAATATGGGAATACTACGGCAGCTAGTATACCTATAGCACTAGCTGAAGCGAAACAAGCTGGTAAAGTAAAAGAAGGTGACCTTATTTGCCTTGCAGCTTTTGGTAGTGGATTTACATGGGCAAGTGCTCTTATTAGATGGTAATAAGTGCAGGCAAAGCAGAGCTAATACAGATAGCCGCTATCACAGTTGGCTCCTACTTACTCGTTCAGATAGGTAAAGCACTCATTAGACGAAGTATTCGAAAGACGTACAGTGATCCTTCAGACGATGTTACTAAGGTAACTGGACTCAAATTTTTATACAACACCTTATCCTTCCTGATATATACCATAGCATGTTTCGCCATAATCTACTCTATTCCTCCCTTTAAGGATATCGGTAAGACGCTCTTTGCGGGTGCGGGTATTTTTGCAGCTATCCTCGGTTTTGCTTCACAGCAAGCTTTTTCCAATATTATAGGAGGTATCTTCTTAGTAATCTTTAAGCCCTTTCGTGTTGGAGATCTTATAAAAGTCGGTCAACTCGATGAAGGATATGTAGAGGATATCACCTTAAGGCATACCATTATTAAGGACTTCGAAAACAAAAGAATAGTGATCCCTAACTCGCTTATAAGTACCGAGACTATACATAACTCACATATAAAAGATGCGCGAGTTATGAATAGAATACCTTTTGGGATTAGTTACGACTCTAATGTAGATGTAGCTAAGAAAATCATACAAGAACAGGCCGTACAGCACCCCTTGTTTAGAGATTACCGCTCCAATTTAGACAAAGAGCTAAACCATCCAGCGGTAGACGTTAGGATTATAAATTGGGCCGATTCCTCCATTACTTTGAGGGCTTACATTTGGACAGACTCACAAGAAGAAGGTTTCCTACTTAAAACTGATTTATTCTATTCCGTCAAAAAAGCTTTTGAAGCGAATAAAATCGAAATCCCG
Organism: Bacteroidota bacterium; assembly: GCA_003485825.1. Classification (GTDB taxonomy): domain Bacteria; phylum Bacteroidota; class Bacteroidia; order NS11-12g; family UBA9320; genus UBA9320. Next base: position 1,234 of record DNHN01000224.1, read on the forward strand.
TTTCCTCACAGAACATTAGTCTACAAAAACAATGAGCCGAAAAAAGAGGACTAAAAAATTATTTCAGAGTCCGATAACCCTGAACTTAGAGAAGGACGACGGACAAGTATTCATCGACTGCATAGTTTATAGTGATAAAGGCTACAAGAGATTAACCGACCAGCACTGGGACCAAACAAAAGATTTTCTATCGCTTCACCCCCATCAAACTACTTGGTTAAATCTATATCCGTTAGAAAACAAACAAACTTTAGAACAAATAGAGGAGTACCTTGGCATCAACCCCTTTATGATGGCAGATGCAGTGGACTTTTCGCTGCGTTCTAAATACTGGTTTACAGAGAAGCACCTTTTCTGCTCTTTCAAAATGAAGAAACCAAATTTTGATGGATCTGAGCATATCAGTTTCATACTCAGTGAAGGTGTACTTCTTAGTCTACAGGAGGTAAAAGAAGATGTATTCGACCACATTCGAATACGCATTGAAAACAACTATGGTCTTATCCGTAAAAAGGGAGCAGACTACCTCTTCTTTTTACTCTGTGATGCGCTCATAGATCAATATACACTAATCAGTGACGAGTCAGAAGAGGAGTTACTAAAACTAGAAGAAAGTATTAATGAGGACTACAAAGAAGTAGGTCTACACAACTTACACGACGCAAAAAAGGAGCTGCTACAAACACATAAAGATGTCCGAGCAGCGGGAGACGTGCTTGAAGGTATTACCGCATCTGAATTCTTTTTGCTCTCAGACTTAGTAAAGAAACTATTCAACTCCATCAGTCACAATGCTAAATACAGTATAGACTCTTTTAGTCGACAGCTTGAGCACACTAAAAACCTCTCGGACCTACATTTTGCACAACAAAACAATAAGCTGAATGAGATGATAAAGCTACTGACTATTATGTCAGCCATCTTTATCCCCATTACTTTTATAGCAGGACTTTATGGGATGAATTTCAGATACATCCCTGAACTTCAATTTAACTGGGGATATCCTGCGGTTCTTGGATTAATGCTTTTGGTCGTAGTCTTTATATTATACTTATTCAAAAGAAAAAGGTGGCTCTAAACGATGGATGATAAATCACTGGAAATAATAGGAATGCATGAGGATATAAATATCCCCAAAAAAAACATTTCACAATTACGTACCAAAACGGATACCGGAGCGTACAATAGCGCTATCGATTGCTGCTATGCAGAAGAAAAGGAAGATAGTGAAGGAGACACTGTGCTGTCCTTCACCCTCCTAAATCCACGTCACAAACTGTACACAGGTAAAAAGCACATTACTAAGAAATACAAGGTAAAAAAAGTACGCAGCTCCAACGGCATAGAAACATTGCGTTTCCAGGTTAAGCTGCGTATTGAGCTAAAAGGTGAAACCTTTACCACCACCTTCAATTTAAGTGACCGATCAAAGATGAGGTACTCCGTGCTGCTAGGTAGAAAACTTCTCGCTAACCGATTTTTAGTAGACGTCAGTAAAAGAAGAAAGCTGAATAAAAGCCCAAAAACATGAGTTTGGGTATTCTTTTAGGGCACCCGTTTTCAGCTGGTCTGAGTCCAAAATAACAATTGAAATCAGATTAAAATCGAAGTAACGCCTCGGAGAGTAATTCTGGTCGAGTAAAAGGTATAAAATGATTTTCTTTTGGCAGTCTATATACCCGAACAGAAGATGCGTTTACGAGCATCTTTTCTGCATAATCTTCATTCCCAGCCGGCACTAATCTATCTTGACCTCCTTGAATAATCTGAACAGGACACGTTATATTGTACCACAAGGGAACCATTTTAATCAGCTCCTCTTTAGCAGGTACTATTTCATCATTACTTACTCTGAAACTTTTTGGCATTAGCCATCTAAGTGCTTTAGAACTCATCAGCTTACGCCATTTCTCTTCCGGCTCAAGCTCAGACGATACAGATCCTGCCACTACCAGCAATCCCGACACTGATTGAGGCGCATCCATAGCCTTTTTCTACTGACATACATCAATACAAGTGCGGAAGGTATTAAGCATAAAAAGGTGAATAGAAATAAGAAGGGATTATAAATTAAAATAGCCCCAAGCAAAAGAATAATAACTGCAACCTCTGATAAAAAAATAACACTATTAATCAGAATACCTTCTGAAAACGAAAACGTACTTGCGACTAACTCATTGATGATTTCTGCAGAAGGTCTTCTCTTAAAGTAGGCTAAGTTCTGATTCATTACGTGATTATACTGAACGCCAGAGATATGATTGGTGATTTCAAAAGCTAACTTCACTTGACGTTTATTCATCTGCACTAAAAGGACATTTTTCAAGACGTACAAGATAAATAGCAAGCTCGTTATAACCATAATGAACATCCTGTTATCCGTGATTCCTAGCCCATCATATAAAAAAGAAGTAAGCACATTATCTTGGATAAATTCTGGCTTCAGAATAGAGAGTATTGTATGAAGTAAGATAGACACCCCCACTACTTCTAAAAGTGCACTCGCTAGACTGAGCACTACCATGGCGTAGTACTTCTTCTTATACCCCTTAGTCAGCAGCCCCCTTAACTTCTGCCAAGTATGTGATATCGCTCGGTATGTTATCACTGAATATGCTCCAATACTTCCAGTTCCAATACTACCGGTGTATACCCTGAAACTCTCATATTTCCGTATGCCCCAAAAGCCTGACTTGAAGGAACTAGCGCTCTAGCGCTCTCGCCAACTTTTAGCTTTTTGGCTAAAAACTGAATTCCTCCAATTACAGCTTTATCGTTAATATCATATACAAATGGGTCTCCGTCTTTACTGTATGCTATGACTTGTTCGTTTAGTGATTTCAGCACATACTTCACCTTAGCCTTGTTAAACTTCTCTTGATTAGATTCACTTCGTTTTAGCAGTTCATAGTAAATCTGCGTATTCGTATCAAGCGTAGCATTCCACCTATTTTGCTGGGTATAACTCGCCATTACCTGCTGCTCAAAGGTCTGCTTAAAGGATACATACCCTATATCCGTAAGTTTGTCACGCATCCATACATTTACATGTATACGCTCACTATCAGACAAGTGCTTCGGCACTTCACCTTTCAGAGAGCCATAAAACTCAACTGCTGTAAGCTCTATGTACAGACTATCTTCTTTGCACGTCTCAGCCAGTAGCTGGTATAGGTGACTGGCTGTGTCCAGCGATCTGCTATTTATTTCTACCTTTCTACCTAGCCCACGTGAGTCTAAGTATACTGAATCTCTAGAGTTAGTCGCTTCTATATCCAGAAGCCAATGCCACTTATTGTCTTGGCAAACCTCTCCAAGCCTATCATAGCTTATATCTCCAAGCTGTCGTAATTCCTTTTTACTGCACCCTACTAAAACAAGGCAAGCAGCTATAATAATTAGGTGTCTCATGCTAAATAGGATCTATATGATTTTATGGATTCTTTAAATTTGGTTAATGTATTTTCAAGCGAATCCTCACTCGCACCCCCGGCAGCATTTTTGTGGCCACCACCGTTGAAGAATTCAGCACTAAACTCATTGCATGGGAATACATCTGTACTTCTAAAACTCATTTTCACCAAGTAGTCCCGGTCTATAATAAGCGCACTCAACTGAACCCCTTTGATGCTCAAGCCGTAGTTTACAAATCCCTCTGTGTCTCCGGTGATTACGTTATACCTGCTGAGCTCTTCAGATGTAAAGTGAGCTAATGCCACTTTCCCATCTTCTATAAGCTCTATTTTATTCGCTAAGAAGTAACCCAGTAATTGCAGTCTGTCCAGCCTATTTTGGTCAAAAAGTCTATTGTAAATAGTCGCTGGTACTACACCTATATCCATCAAATCTGCAGCCGTACGTATTGTGCTGCTCGTAGTACTCCCAAATCTAAATGAACCTGTATCTGTAATCAGCCCTGTATAAATGCACTCACCCATGTCCTTATTCATATAACTGGCATCCAGATGTTTGTGCGCGTACTTGTAAATAAGCTCACAAGTAGAGCTCGCTCCTATTTCTACGAATCTCTCATGGTCAAAATCCTGTGGGTCTTGGTGGTGATCTATCATCACTATCTTAGCATCACTGTGCTGTATGTAGTCTCCCATCTCATTGATTCGACCCAATGCATTAAAATCTAAGCAGAAGATATATTCCGCAGCATTTATGAGTTCCTTACTTTTTGGTTTATCAGCTTCATGTACCACGACCGTGTCATTGCCCGGCAGCCAATGAAGAAACTCTGCGTAATCCGTTGGCGTAATCACCTGACTATCAATCCCTGCATTTTTTAATAAATGATAGAGTCCAAGACTAGAGCCCATTGCGTCACCGTCTGGTTTGTGGTGAGTGGTTATGACTATCTTTCCTGAACTTGCCCGTAGGTCTTCTAGAGTATGAACTATTGTATCCTGCACTGCTTTTATTTGTCACAAAACTCGTAAAAAGAAAGAGATATAGCTATTTTTGCCGCCCTTTTAAGAGAGAAAAAAACAATGTCAAACATTACATTCACAATGATTAAGCCTGATGCAGTAGCTAATGGCCACACTGGTAACGTTATAAACGATATCATAGTAGGAGGTTTTAAGCTAAAAGCTATGAAGTACCTTCAACTGAGCAAGAAGCAAGCAGAAGCATTTTACGGTATACACCGTGAGCGTCCTTTCTTCAATGACTTAGTAAGCTTTATGATATCTGGTCCTATAGTAGCTGCAGTACTCGAAAAAGAGAATGCTGTAGCAGATTTTCGTACGCTAATAGGTGCTACTAACCCTGCAGAAGCAGCTGAAGGTACTATCCGTGCTAAATATGCGAAGTCTATAGATGCGAATGCTGTACACGGAAGTGATAGCGATGAAAATGCAGCTGGTGAAGCTTCATTCTTCTTCTCCTCTTTCGAAATGTACTAGTACATCTGCTAAAAACTTAATGGAAAAATACCGATCAACGAATGTTGGTCGGTATTTTTTTTGTTTTTACCGCCAAATGAAACACCTCGGCAAAAATTACGTTAATTTGGTGCAGATATAGTTTAACTAAATAAGTCGGTCCTTTTTTTTGTAAAGACCACCCATAAAAATATACTCAATGAAGATAAGAAATACATTTTTTCTACTAGCACCTGTGGTTTTTGTCGCCTTTGGATTTTATCTAAAGCAGCAAAATACCGGAGAGGATGTGCTATTGCGTGCGATAACAGCCAGCTTACAAGCAGCTCATTACAATCCCGTAGAAATCAATGATGACTTTTCTAAAAAGGTATTTGGACAATACCTCAAAAATATAGATGCCAATAAGCGAATGCTACTGCAGTCTGACGTGGATGAACTGAAGGTATACGAGCTACAGATAGATGATCAAGCAAAAGCAGGAAGCTATGAGCTCTTTGAAAAATCTCTAAATATTTTAGAACAGAGACTGAACCTAACGGAAGGTTTCTACAACGATATCTTGTCCAAACCATTTGACTTTACCCATGAAGAGACCGTAGACTTTAGTGATGATATTCCGTATGTAAATACTGAAGCGGAGCTAAAAGAGCGATGGCGGAAATATTTAAAATACAGCGTACTAGCCAGACTATATGCAGATAAGCTAGCGCAGGATAAAAAAATAGAAAATAGTGACACTGCCATCACTCCAACTTCAATGGACAGTCTAGAAGCTTCTGTTAGACGCAGTGTACTAAAGACTCACGTAGACTACTACAAAAGACTCAAACGCCTTGAGCGAAAGGATAGGTTGTCCTTGTATATCAATAGTCTAACTAGCATATACGATCCGCATACGAATTACTTTCCTCCAGCAGATAAAGAAAACTTTGACATCCAAATGAGTGGGCAGCTGGAAGGTATAGGTGCTCAGCTACAGGACAAAGACGGTTATATTAAAATTACCAATATAATCCCGGGGGGACCTTCATCGCTGCAAGGAGAGCTAGAAGCACAAGATCTCATCATAAAGGTGAAACAAGAAGGAGAAGAAGCTGTAAGCGTCGTAGACTGGCGAATAGACGATGCAGTGAAAATCATTCGTGGAAAAAAAGGAACTAAAGTAACTCTGACCGTACGTAAACCTGACGGGTCTGAAAAAGACATTACCATTACTCGAGATGTAGTAGTGTTGGAAGAAACTTATGCTAAGTCGCTGATCATTAGCGATGAAGACAATGTGAAATCAGGCTATGTATACTTGCCAAGCTTCTATGCTGACTTCAGAAATCCAAGAGGGCATTTCAGCTGGAAGGATGTAAAGATAGAAATAGAGAAACTGAAGACTGCTGGTGTAAAAGGAATCATCCTAGACCTCAGAAATAATGGCGGTGGTTCATTGGATGACGTTGTAAAAATGGGTGGCCTATTCATTGATGAAGGGCCCATAGTTCAAGTAAAGGAAAAAGGAAGACAACCGGAAGTACTGAAAGATAGGTATGCAGGTGCTGAGTGGGAAGGCGCTTTAGTCATAATGGTAAATGAATTCAGTGCTTCGGCATCTGAAATTATGGCTGCAGCTATGCAAGATTACAATAGGGCAGTAATAGTAGGCAGCTCATCTACCCACGGTAAAGGTACGGTACAGCGTTTTCTTGACCTGAATAGAACCATACGCAGTAAGGACGTCCCTGATCTTGGAAGTATAAAGCTTACCATTCAAAAATTTTATAGGATCAATGGAGATGCTACACAACTGAAAGGCGTGAGCTCAGATGTACTACTACCAGATAACTATATGTTTATTCAAACAGGTGAAAAAGAGAATGAATACGCCATGGAATGGGATCAAATACCAAGTTCAGCGTACGATGCTAAGCGGTATGCTATCAATAATAAGGTCATTAAAAAAAGTCAGAACCGCGTTAAGAAAAACGAAACATTTAATCTGATTGAAGAAAATGCCCGCAGATGGGAAAAAGAACGCGAAGACCAAACCTATCCGTTAAGTCTAGTATCGTACACCAAGCAAGAAGAGCAAGATAAAAAAGAAGGCGAAAAATTTGAAGTACTTTCTAAGCTTGAACTTCCTGGATTTAAGGTAGAAAATATCCCCTCTGATTTGGAAGTAATAAACACTGAGGATTCTCGTAAAAAACGCAACAGTGATTGGATAAAAAATATATCAAAAGACCCGTATGTATACGAGAGTCTCCAGATAATTGAGGATTTGAATTAGGGTTCATTATTAAAGAAGTTACATAAGGTTCTCGTCTGTACGAGGACCTTTTTTATTGCTTCTTTTTGCCAGGAATAA
>DNHN01000297.1:0-1299 GCA_003485825.1 Bacteroidota bacterium
GCACGTGCTGAAATTAATTTAGATACTATGGACTGCGGCGTATATCCTTTTACTGCAGACTTAGAAACTGGATTTAGAGGAAATGCCTCTTATCAGTGGACTATCTTAGACTCTAATAAACAAGAAATCTTTGACCGTGATGTATTTAGCTTCGCTTCTAATGGCGGAATCATCTCTACACGTAAAAGTGATACTCTAAAGTTTAGAACAGGAGGCAAGTACTTTGTGCGTCTGAACCTTAATAATAGCCCACTTAACTGCCCTAATGTATATGAAGATACGCTTATCGTACCTCCACTTCTTGAGGCAAACCTAGCGCTAGGACCTGACACCTTCGTGTGTGCCGGTACTCAACTTACTTTTAACCCTTTCTTATCCAATGTAAATCCGCCGGTCTCTTATCAGTGGAGCACTATGGGTGTGACTGATGACGGTGATTTTATAGATAATTCCACGGCTAATGCAGCCGATACTGCTGATACCTTTAGTATTAGCATCCCTACCGTACAATATGATACGGCTGTAAGTATATTTATCCGTGACGGATCAGGATGTACTGCTGTAGATACTATTCAAGTATTCCTCAAAGCAAATCCTCTGGCGGTACTCCCTCCAGATCAGCGTATCTGTACGTATGATAGCTTTACGGTAATACCTAATCTTGACTCTGCTTACTGGGTAGATCCTATTATGGGAGATACACTTGTACAGGGAGATACGCTATACAAAGAGTGGTTTCACAATGGATCTTCATCTCCTTTTAGTATAGAAGACAGTGTCACTATCAACCTTGCAGGTATGTATGTCATACGCATAGAAGACAGCCTGAAGTGTACTGATACAGATACCATGTACCTCTTTGTCAATGATACCGTTACTGCTTTAGCAGGAGCAGATCAGGTCTCTTGTTACAATGACTCCTTTGATATTGTGGCAGGTGGTCTAGATACCGCTGGAAATAGTAAAAGTGGCCTATACCGATGGTCTAACTATAACCCTCTTGTTCCTGATGTAGTAGTGGGTACAAATGACTCCTTCAGAATACGCTCCGTGAGCAGTACTAACTATAGACTCCAACTCTATGTGACTGAAGGTGGCGTTGAATGTTACGATGAAGACTCTATGTCTATCCTCGTAAATCCACTCCCTGTCATAGAACTCGCTCCGGATGAGTCTGTATGCTGTGACTATGGACCTATATTGCTGAATAATAAAATAGTAGCTCCTGCTGGTGGCCCACATAGCACCGGTGGATGGAGTACTCGTCTAAACCCTAGCTTAATCGATAACAGTGTATTC
>DNHN01000297.1:1355-2578 GCA_003485825.1 Bacteroidota bacterium
TGTTTTAACAAGGACTCTATGACAGTCACTGTAAATGGCCTACCTAGAACTTTATTACAAGAAAAACAATACTGTCAAGATATAGGATCAATACGCTTAGATGATGATGTAGTTCTTAGTCCTGCCAATACAAGTACAGGTTTCCCTTCTTGGAGATGCTTAGACTCTAACTCTGCTAACAATAACTTCAAGGCTGATATGCTCGAAAACAGAGGCTTTGATTTCGCTCCTGACTGGTGGTTAAACGTAGATGAGCCTGCTTACACTATACAAAACGATAACGATGATACCATCACTTTAGAGTTTTCTTACACCAATGCTAGTGGATGTAGCACTAAGGATACTGTAGATATGATTATATCTAAAGTTCCTACGCTTACTTTCTCTTCTCATAGAAACCTTTGTTTCAATGAAGGTGAAATCTCTCTAAAAGATTTAATGACTGTTAATCTAGATGACGGAAACTGGAGCGTGGTTGATACCTCTAGCGGTGTTCTCTTCAGAAACCCTGCACTTTTAGGAGGTATAGCTAATGGCGACACCATTAACACATTAGCGAGTACTCCTCTAACCACATTTACGGCTACGCCTAACTCGTGGTGGATCAGGTACACACATACCGCTACGGGATGTCCTACCTTTAAAGATACCTTCCTGCGTATCAATCCATTACCAAGACTTACTCTTGACCCTCTTGCTCAGAGATACTGTGAAACTAACGCAGACATCCCGCTGAATGCTACGCCTTCTGGGTCCACTGGTACTTGGTCTTCTACTGACCCTAGTGCTCTTGTGGGTGGAAACACCTTTAGCCCTGGAAATGCTACAGTACTCAATGAAGAGATTACCTTGTATTATAGATACACTAACCCTGCTACGGGATGTAGTAATGTAGATTCGATATCTTCTATCGTTGACCCTGAGCCTACGCTTAGCCTACCTACAGATGCTGTATACTGCCTAAATAGTCCTACTGAAGCTAGTCGAGTGCTAACTCTTCCTATCTCTGGCTTAAATACCAGTGGAGTGTCTTGGTTTGGAGCTAATACCTATGGAAACGTAGCTCGTATAGCTACAGGTCCTATTGACCCTGCTCAAAATACAGGTACCATTACATTTACACTACAAAACCAAACAGCTGATACCTTCAGAATCATTGGTTCTGCAGGTGGTCTAGGTTCTTGTAGCGGTAACACTGCCGCTTTTGAGGTAATCTTTAATCC